>JAGSYM010000109.1 GCA_018262395.1 Nitrospirota bacterium
CTCAATTACCGCGGAGCAGCATATGGATGGGAGAGTATTCATTCACAGCTTGCTGATGTTGATTTCAGAAGACCGTCTTTTTTACAGAATCTATCCCTCACAGGACATTGGTCAACGCAGGGTCTCGGCATACCAGGTGTCGCATATCTGGGATATGATACCGCTGCGACTTTGCTGAAAAGAAGAATCCTTCCTTCATAACCTTCTCCTGAAAAGAGAAAAAAACTGCTCCTTAACTTTTTCCCACAGGGACCGTTTACTCCACGCATCGATGGTAATCTGCTTTGACTGCTGTAAATCTTCTTCGAATACTCTTTGCATCTGTTTCCCAAAATCCGCATCGATAATACCGACGTTCCCTTCATCATTTTTCCTGAGAGACTGGAAATCCAGATTGGTAGATCCTATGACACTCCAAACGCCGTCAAATACTGCTGTCTTCGCATGGAGAATTTCTCCCTGATAGGTATATATTTCAACCCCGGCTTTCAGGAGTTTCGCAAAAAATGCCCTTCCTGCATAATGCGCCGCGGTAACATCCGACTTTCCGGGGAGAAGCAGTTTGACATCCACTCCCCGTGCTTCCGCTTCCTCAAGAACATGGAGCATTCTTCTGCTTGGCGTAAAGTATGCTGTTGTCAGGCAGATGTCTGTTCGGGCCTGACTGATACTGTAATAGAGCAGTTTCCGCATTTTCCGGCGGCCTTTTGCAGAGTTTACAAATATTGGAAGCACCGGTACACCGCCGTCAACAGGTTCTGTGGACTGATCAAAATGAATTGCCGGACCTTTCCACACCTGCCAGCTTTTTTTGAATATCTCCAGAAGAGTCTTTGCTACGGGACCTTCAAGAAATATTCCGGTATCGCGCCACCCTTTTATATTCCTTACTCTGTGGTATCCCCTGTATTCATTTGCGATGTTCAGGCCTCCCGTGAAAGCGATAACACCATCTATGATTAAGAGTTTCTTATGGTCTCTGTGTACATAGTGAAAGGGATCCGTCCACTTGAATGGTCGTGATGCCCGTATCTGCACTCCTGCCTTTCTCATATCTCGCCAGAATGTCATTGGTGTTCCGAGAGAGCCAAAATGGTCATAAAGGATGGATACGGTAACTCCATTCAGAGCTTTCGTTTTCAGTATTTTTGCAAGCTCATTTCCTGTTTCATCATTCCGGAAGATATAAAATTCGAGGCATATCAACTCCTTCGCTTTTTCAACAGCATCGAATATTTTTCGAAATGAATCGTGCCCTTTCCACAAAAGGGTTACCCTGTTCCCATCGGTAAACGGAATGCCATAGGCTTGAGCTATAGCGTCTGTGCTGAATGAAGCATTCATCTGTTCGCTACGCATGACTACATAATTGCGGAAAAAGGATTTTCTGTCAATCAACTTTATCTTTTAGAGCGTATAAGACTCATGTGAGAGGTGGAATTTTGCAGCCGCAGGCTTCAGCCCGCGTTGATTACCGCAGCCTAAAGGCTGCGGCTACCACGAGTAAGTGAACGGTTACGCAGAACATGTCTATTTTCCCTGCTTATCGGGTATAATGAAATATATTTTCTTGAAATAATGAATATTTATATACAGGACCGTAAAGAAGTAGATTTTTTCTGCGAAGCATTAATACTGCCTTTTACAGAGGACGACGCGGGATCCTACACCGGTCTCCATCCTTCACTGTCAAAACTGATCAAACGGGTATTTTCAAAGGAATTCCACGGGAAACAAAACGAGTGCCTTCTTCTGCCTGCTCCTCAGGGTTTGAAACCGGAGAGAATTTTCCTTATCGGCCTCGGCAAAAAAGAAGATATTTCGGCAGAAAAGGTTCGACAGGCGGGAGGAAAGTCAGGCGTTTCCCTGCGTGATGCGGGAATGAAAAAGATTGCTGTATCCACAAGAGTGCTGTCATCCCATAAAATCTCGCCAGCAGATTTTATCGAAGGTTGTCTTCTGGGATTGTACAGATTTCAAAAATACCTTCAAAAGAAAAATCGCACGTCAATCGAGAACATAGCGATACTCTCAAAAACCTCAAAGGAACTTTTAAATACCCTGCTCTGGACGGAGTCCCTCACATCCTCTGTCAATTTTGCGAGAGATCTTGTCAATACTCCTGCTAATGATATGACCCCGTCACATCTCGCAGACACAGCGTTATCTCTTAAGAACACCAATCTCACCGTACAAATTCTCGGACAAAAGGATGCAGCGAAGTTGGGTATGAGATCCTATTTGTCTGTAGCACAGGGATCACAGCAGCCCCCGAAGTTTATTATCCTCGACTACAGGGGCTCAAAAGGCAGGCCCGTTGTCCTGATCGGCAAATCAATCACCTTTGACAGCGGAGGCATATCTTTGAAACCCGCGGATGGTATGGAAAAGATGAAATATGACATGGCCGGCGGTGCGGCTGTCCTTGGGGTCATGAAAGCTGTTTCCGCATTACAGTTACCGGTCCATGTCATCGGAATCTTACCTGCTACAGAGAATCTTCCCGGTGGCTCTGCATCAAGGCCGGGTGACGTTGTCAGGGCAATAAACGGAAAGACTATCGAAATTATCAGCACAGATGCTGAGGGGCGCATGACACTCATTGATGCGATCGGGTATGCAACGCGCTACAAGCCAAGGGCTGTCATTGACATAGCAACACTCACCGGTGCTTGCTCAATAGCATTCGGTAGTTCTGCCATTGCCATGATGGGAAATAGCAGAGACCTTCTTGATGCACTGCGGCGGGCAGGTGAGAAGACCTATGAACGAGTTTGGGAAATGCCCCTTTTTCAAGAATCTAAGGAGAATCTGAAAAGCGACATTGCTGATCTGAAAAACACCGGAGGAAAAAGCGGCTCACTCCTGTCATCAGCCTATTTTCTCTCTGAATTTGCAGGTAAGACCCCATGGGTTCATCTGGACATTGCCGGGACAGCATGGGCAGAAAAAGAACGGCCCTACATCCCGAAGGGAGCTTCGGGAATAGGAGTCAGGCTTCTCGTAACTCTTTTAAAGGATATGCAGTGAGCATAATTACCCTCTTATTCACGGTATCGTTTATCTTCATTCCAACCCTCGCATTTGCCTGGGGTCCGTTGACACATACATACCTCGGCAATGAGTTGCTCTCACTCGGGTCATTGCTCCCTGCAGCCATTTATAAGATAATCAAGCGCCACAAAAAAGATTTTATCTACGGAAATCTCATGGCGGATATCATTGTGGGCAAGAAATATCTTCCTGATCACAAAAACTCGCACAGTTGGGGATTTGCCTTTAATCTCCTCGGTGCGGCCGAGACCAATCAGCATAAAGCCTTTGTTTACGGGTATATGTGCCATCTTGCAGCGGACACAGTGGCTCACAATATCTATACGGCAAACAAGAAGAGTGTCCGGCATACCCTGCTAGAAATGAAAGCCGACTGTATTATTGACAAGAAGTACTGGCAGCAGGCAGTTTATATCGAGCCTGAGATACAATTGAGGAATGATATCTTTCTTCAGAATTCTATCGAACGGTTCATCTTTTCATTTAAGACAAACAAGAGAATCCTGAAAGGAGTCGTATACTGCACTATCTGTTATCCTGCGCGGGTGGGCGATTTCATTGACAGGAATCTTGTGACATACATACCCGACCGTGAAAAAATCGAAAAACTCCACCACGAGTCACTTGACAGAATTGTGGATCTCTTTCAGCACTGGGAAAAGTCCGCGGCTTTGAAACTCAATCCGAGTGGTACTAAGCACAGGAAGAAAATCATCAATGGACAGTTCAAGGCCTTTCTCTTTAAGCCTTTGAAGATACGGCCAGCTCATTTTTTGCAAGATACGAGAAACCGCCTCAGGGGCATGTAACACTTTTCCCGAGTTTTTCCCTGCCGAACGGTGAAAGCTGTCTCAGATTACTGATGATATCCGGCATGATTTCTATCACCCGATCGACTTCCGCTTCTGAATTATACCGGCTCAGAGAAAAGCGTATGGACCCGTGGATGGCAGTGAAAGGAACGCCCATCGCACGCAGAACGTGGGAAGGCTCGAGAGACCCCGATGTGCACGCAGAACCGGATGAAGCGCAGACACCATACTCATTCAGTCTCAATAAAATTGCCTCGCCCTCGACATATTCAAAGCTCAGGTTCGTTGTATTCGGTAATCTGCTGCTGACATCTCCATTTATTCTGACATCAGGGCACCTATCAATAAGTGCTCGCTCGAGTTTATCACGCAGATGAGACAGGGATAAGGATTCCTGTGTAATGTTTTTCGCAGCAATCTCACATGCTTTTCCGAGTCCGATAATTGAAGCAACATTTTCGGTCCCTGCCCTTCTCCCTCGTTCCTGATGACCACCTATCACGTACGGATAAAACCTCGTTCCCTTCCGCACATAAAGCACACCTATACCTTTGGTAGCATGCAACTTGTGGCCCGACAGGGACAACATATCGACAGGAAGTTTTTTTGTATCAATCGGTATTTTTCCTGCGGCCTGTACAGCATCGGTATGGAACACTATCCGCCTCTCTTTAAGCAGGCCGCCGATATCAGAAATCGGGAATATATTTCCCACTTCATTGTTTGCGTACATAATGGTAACAAGAGCGGTATTGTCATCGATCGCCTTTAAGAGTTCATCGATGTTCAATTGACCGTTATTATTGACGGTCAGAAAAGTTATCCGGTAGCCTTTTCGTGCAAGATGCTTGCAGAAATTCAGAACAGCAGGATGTTCAACCCGCGTTGTGATAATATGCTTCTTCTGAGGAAATGATTCCACTGCACTCATAATCGCGGTATTGTCACTTTCTGTACCGCAGCTTGTGAATATGATCTCGTCCGGGTCAGCTCCGATGAGGTGCGCAACCTTTGCGCGTGCTTCTTCAACTTTTCTGTGAAGCTGCCCGCCGAAGGTATGCATACTCGAAGGATTGCCGTAATACTCCCTGAAATAGGGGAGCATCTCATCAAGGACCTCCGGTGCCACCTGCGTTGTTGCAT
>JAGSYM010000110.1 GCA_018262395.1 Nitrospirota bacterium
TGCAAAAGCAGGAGCTAAAATTTTTGATGTTGAGGAGGATTCCCTCGCACGGTTTTACGGCCATTCGCCGATACTCGGTGTGCATGCCTATTTCGAGGAATCCGGTATACCGGTGAACCTTGACAGGACTGAAGCAGTGGCTGCTGTCCAGAAGGTGCGGGAGTGGATTAATTTTTACGATTGGGCTGAATCACCCTTTAAAGGTTTTGACCATACGGTTATTGTTCACAAGATGCCGGGAGGAGCGTTCCCGAGCTCGTTTGAACAGGCAGAAAAGGGCGGGTTTCTCCACTACATGCCTGCTGTTCTGAAGGTGATGTCTCTTTATAACAAGATTATTCATTATTTTGATGTAACTCCCGGTTCACAGATTACATGGGTAACGTGCAGCGGAGTCGTGAATAAATACGCAAAGGCGAAAGGTGAAGCCGGGGTCCGGCATCTGATCAAACTTCTCACAACATTCATCGATGAAAAGCAATTGAATTTTGCATCCATGGATACTGCTGAACAGGAGGAATTGCTTGGACTATTCAGGAATGCACCGGGTGACTTCAGGAACCTTATCCTTGGACATTACGGGAAACTGCCCATGGGATGGCCTCCGGATTGGGTTTACATGAGTACGTTCGGCGATGAGTGGGAAAAGAGGATCGGGGAGCGTGTCGAACTATCGCCGCTCGATTCGATGGAGGACGAGAATCTGGATAAACTCCGGCAGGAACTTACGAGTCACCTCGGGAGAAACCCCGTCGAAGAGGAATTCATCCTGTTCCTCATGCATCCCAAGGATGCCCTGGACATGTTCGAGTTCAGAGAGAAATACGGTGAGGCGCCGCTTGTTCTTCCAACAGATGTCTGGAGGCAAGGCCTGAAAAAACCGGGTGACAAGGTCGATTTCGAGCTCTGGGGAAAACCATACAGCATCGAACTTGTTTCAGTGGGCGCAGAACATGAAGGACTGATCCATGTTGTTATGCGGGTCAATAATAAGACGAGGGTTTATACGGTTGAGACGCCGAGAGCAAAGAAAATAGAGATTAGGATGGCAAAGGGTCTGAGTGAAATCGGAGCCCCAATCAACGGAAATATCTGGAGAATCGGCAACCCTGAACGGGGGGCCCTCAAGATTGGTGACATTGTCCACAAAGGTGAGGAGATTGCGAATCTTGAAGCGATGAAAATGGAAAACGCGATTGTTGCTCCATTCGATGCCCAGATAACGGAAATCTGTGTAAAGCTCAACAGCTTTGTTATTGAAGGACAGCTTCTCTTTGTCCTCGAAAAGTCATAAATCACCTTTATTAACATCCTGCCGTAGCAGTTCGTGAATTCTTAATACCGCATACTATTGCCAATAATAGTCTCATCATTGATATAGACATTTATCAGAAAATCTTTCCTTACCCTTCTTTACCATCCTTCGGCAAGCTCAGGATGACAGATGTCATGGTGAGCCTGTCGAACCATATCCTCCCTTGGGCAAAGGTCGGAATCGACTCGAAACGAGGAGGTAAGGAGGGATTGTACAAAAATATTGTTCTGGGAGTTGTGATACTGGTATGATTTCTCTATGAACTGGCATCAGAAGAACATTGCAGAGGTTTTTCATGAGCTGGCTTCCTCCCCCGATGGGATTACGGAGGAGGAAGCCCGCACCCGAATCAAACGCTTCGGTGAGAATGTTCTCAAAGAAAAAGAGAAGAAGACGCTGTTCATGATATTCCTTGACCAGTTCAGGGACTTTATGATCCTTGTCCTTATAGCCGCTGCCGTCATATCAGGGGTTATCGGCGAACTCTCCGACACGATTGCAATTATCGTTATTGTTGTCCTGAATGCTGTCATAGGGTTTGCCCAGGAGTACAGGGCGGAAAAGGCTATGGCTGCACTCAAAAAAATGGCTGCACCGTATGCGACCGTGTTGCGTCAGGGAACACCAGCTGATATCCCCTCAGCCGGGCTTGTTCCCGGCGACGTCGTTTTGCTCGAAGCCGGCAAGATCGTACCGGCAGACATGAGACTGACAGAGGTTGCTCAGCTGAAGCTTGAAGAGGCAGCACTGACCGGTGAGTCTGTCTCTGTTGAGAAAGATCCCGGGGCTCTCCGGATTGACAACGAGGTGATACCCCTTGGAGACAGAAAAAACATGGTGTATAAGGGTACAACAGTTTCATACGGACGGGGCAGAGGAATCGTAGTCTCGACTGGTATGAATACCGAGATTGGAAAGATTGCCGCTATGCTTCAGGAGGAAGAAGAGGGTAAGACACCTCTGCAGAAAAGGCTTGCAGCGTTCGGGAAGAAACTTGCCATCGCCGTTATTGCACTGTGCGCAATAATCTTTGGCGTAGGAATCATTCGTGGTGAGCCTCCTCTCGTTATGTTGCTCACTGCTATCTCCCTTGCAGTAGCAGCAATCCCTGAGGCACTTCCCGCGGTTGTGACAATATCGCTTGCGATCGGTGCGAAGAAAATGGTGAAACAGAATGCGCTGATACGGAAACTTCCTGCGGTCGAAACGCTTGGGTCTGTAACGTTTATCTGTACGGATAAAACAGGCACACTCACGCAGAATAAAATGTCGGTGGAGGAGATTTGGGTAGACGGAAAAATTATTAAAAGTTCAGAGATTCAAGGGGCCGAGGGTTCAAGTGCACATAAGGCAAACCTGCTGTCACTTGATCCTTTTACCTTTCTCATGGTTGCGCTGACATTAAATAATGATGCCATATCAGACAGGGAAGGGCAGGTGAAGGGTGATCCGACGGAAGTCGCTCTCCTGAGAGCCGCAAAGGATGCAGCATTCGATACGGAGAGGCTCATCAAAAGCTTTCCAAGGGTTGCCGAGATTCCTTTTGACTCTGAACGGAAATGCATGACAACAATTCATGAGGAATCAAGGGGTCAAGAGTCTAGGGATTCACGTGAGGCATCAATGATCAGTAATCCCTCCTTACCCCCCTTTAGCAAAGGGGAGGAGGGGGGATTTGTCTGTTTTACAAAGGGTGCCATCGATGCTCTCCTCAATAAGTCGTCGGGTGTTTTGACATCTGAAGGCAGGAAGCCACTTGACGTGCAAGAGATCACGGATATCAATGACAGGATGGCAGCCGACGGCCTGCGGGTTATCGGTATTGCCATGAGAGGGTTGGAGACGTTGCCGCTGAATATTACTCCGGACAGCATCGAGACAGATTTAGTTATTTTAGGTCTTGTAGGTCTGATGGATCCTCCCCGTGAAGAGGCTAAAGATGCGGTGGCGTCCTGCAAGACTGCAGGCATACGCCCGGTGATGATTACCGGGGATCATCCGATTACAGCAAAGGCAATCGCGAACAGGCTCGGGATCCTCGATGACGATCAAAGATCAGTCATGACGGGAAAGATGCTCGAGGAACTTTCTCTGGAGGAGTTTGAGGAAAAAGTAGAAAAGATACGAGTCTATGCCCGGGTGGCACCTGATCAGAAATTGAAAATAATCAAGGCCTTGCAGGATAAAGGACAATTTGTTGCCATGACCGGTGACGGCGTGAACGATGCTCCTGCCCTCAAGAGGGCAGATATCGGTGTTGCCATGGGCATCACCGGCACCGATGTAGCGAAAGAGGCATCGCATATGATACTCCTCGATGACAATTTTGCGACTATTGTCCGGGCTGTAAAGGAAGGCAGGCGAATCTTTGACAACATCCGTAAATTCATTCGCTATACCATGACAAGCAATTCCGGGGAGATATGGACAATCTTCCTTGCACCCTTTTTCGGTCTCCCGATCCCTCTTTTACCAATTCATATCCTGTGGATCAATCTCGTGACCGACGGACTCCCGGGACTTGCTCTGGCTGCTGAACCGGCAGAAAAAAATATCATGGAGAGGCCACCGCGAAATCCACAGGAGAACATTTTTACCGGCATGTGGGTGCAGATCATCTGGGTTGGGCTTCTGATGGGTGCCGTATCAATTTTCACCCAGGCATGGGCGATCGAAACAGGCATCGGACACTGGCAGACGATGGTATTTACGGTATTATGCTTCAACCAGATGGGGAATGTCCTTGCACTCCGTTCCGAGAGAGAATCTCTTTTTTCGCAGGGATTATTTTCGAACAGACCGCTTGTTGGTGCATTCCTGCTGACCGTCGTGCTTCAGATGGCGACCATCTATGTCCCATTCCTTAACCCGATATTCAAAACACAACCGCTCAGCGCGTATGAATTACTGATAACTCTCGGATTGTCTTCAATCGTTTTTCTTGCCGTTGAGTCAGAGAAGGTAGTGAAAAGGCGGAAAAATCAGTGATCCTTCTCTATGGATTAGAGTGAAGTCTCAGTTTGTTTTGACTTCATCAGAATCCGGGATGATGAAATAGAAATTGTTCCCGTATTGTGTCGGTTCATATCCAACAATCCCGCCGTGTATTTCGACAGCGTTTTTTACGAAAGCCAGGCCGTGCCCCGTTCCCGGCTTGTTCAATGCATCTTTTGCGCGATACCCTTCCTCATATACTATGCCCTGCTCATGAGCTGGGATATGAGGTCCGGTGCTGAAGACATTATATTTAATCCCATGCTTGCCCGGCCCAAAAAAATCTCGAATGAATTCACGCCCGTATGATATATATTTTTTGTGCTGGCCGGTCTCGGTAATGATTTCCCGGGTATATTTCAGTGCGTTTGAGAAAAAATTAGCATAAACCTGGGCGATTAGTCCGATATCTACAACGCCGATGATATCTTCATCAGGGATACCGCTTAAGCGATCATCTATGGCTATGCCGGATTTCTGAAATTGTTCCATATACCGTTCCAGTTGTGGCTGTACGACGTCCCTTTTCATGTGGCATGCCTTTGTGCGGAGCGTGAGCTTACCCAGATCAAAGTGATCTCTCCGGAAAAGGGTTTCGAGGAACAGGCTCATGTTCTTATAGTGTTTTTCAATGTTTTCCAATTCCTC
>JAGSYM010000111.1 GCA_018262395.1 Nitrospirota bacterium
AATATTGCTGAAGCTCCCGATATTCGGTGTGCTTCTCAATAAGGTGGCTGTTGCAAAATTCACGCGGACTTTAGGGACCCTTGTCAGCAGTGGCGTCCCTATCCTGGATGGACTTGACATAACTGCGAAGACATCTGGGAACAAAGTCATTGAATACGCGATCACAGATGTTCGCAAGGGTGTAGTCGGAGGTAAGACGCTGGCCGAGCCTATTACCAAGGCCCAGGTTTTTCCACCCATGGTAACCCATATGATTGCAGTCGGAGAATCGACCGGTGCCCTTGATGCAATGCTGGCAAAAATCGCTGATTTCTATGATGATGAAGTTGATGCAACAGTCTCAAACCTGACGGCAATGATGGAACCAATGCTGATGGTTTTTCTCGGCGGTACCGTAGGCTTTATTGTCGTTGCCATGTATCTGCCGATCTTCAAGCTGATTACGCTTATTAAGTAGCATAAAAATGTCATTCGAGAATGCCGAGAGTTTAAAAAAAAAGATTAAGGCCCTGATCTTATTCAGGGCCGTATTTGTCACTCTTTTCTTCGGGTCTTCTTTTTTTTTCAGGGAATCTGAGCAATTACTCCAAACCCGGTCACTGTATTATCTCATAGGCTCTTTTTACGCGGTTACCCTCATTTATGTATTTCTCCTCGAAAGAATCCGTAATCTGGTTCTTTTTGCTTACGTACAAATCATTCTTGATGTCATTTCGGCAATACTCCTCGTTTATGTCACCGGTGGTATTGAAAGCTGGGTCTCTTTTTCTCTCGTTCTGATCATTATTGCCTCGAGCATTGTCTTGAACAAAAAGGCGGGATTTGTTATCGCTACCCTGAGCAGTATCTTTTACGGCATTCTCGTAAATCTCCAACTGTATGATGTGCTTCCCCTAAGCAGCAAAGGGTTGTTCAAAGAACCGGGATATCTCTATAAATTGTTTATTCACATTATTTTCTTTTATCTTACCGCTTACCTGAGTGGATACCTCTCGTCACGTCTTGAGAAGACCGTTCAAGAACTTGAGAGAACAGACTTGGACCTGCGAAATCTTGAGCTTTTTAATAAAGAAGTGATCGAGAGCCTGCCGAGCGGGCTTTTCACTGTAGACATGTCGGGGGTGGTACTGCTTTTTAACCACGCGGCTGAAAGGATAACCGGCATGAAAAGAGATGCGGTAATCGGACGGAAAATAGATGCCGTGGTGCCTTTTTTTCAGTTTCCTTTTTCGGAAGGCAGGAGAGAGGAAATCATGCCTGTCGACGACGTACAGAAAATTATTGGTATTACCATCTCTCCTCTGAAGGGCGTTGCTCAGGCACCCAAGGGATTTATTGCAGTTTTTCAGGATCTCACACAGATTAAGAAACTTGAGGATGAAATAAAAAAGAAGGAGAAATTGGCTGCGATTGGTGAACTCTCCTCTAATATTGCCCATGAGATCAGAAACCCTCTTGCCTCATTAAAGGGTTCTATCGAGATGCTTAAAGAGGATTCTGTCAGTATAAATTACAAGGAGCGACTCATGGACATCGCACTGAAGGAAATGGAACGACTGAACAACATCATAACTGATTTTCTCACCTATTCACGTCCGACGCTCCCGGTTTTCCAGACTTTTGATCTTCGCGAACTCCTCGATGAGACGATTGAGCTTCTGCAAAACATAGATCACAATAAAGGGCTTATAGCGATCCGGAAAAATTACAGCAGTCCTCTCCTCGTCCATGCAGACCCACAAAAAATACATCAGGTATTCTGGAATCTGGGGCTCAATGCAATCGAAGCGATGCCGGAGGGCGGGGAGCTGGTGATTAATGCTGCTAATACGGATGATTCCATATCAATCACTTTCGACGATTCCGGATACGGGATAGACGGCAAGGATATCGAAAGAGTTTTTTATCCGTTTTTTACCACCAAGGAGCACGGAACAGGCCTCGGGCTCGCGATAGCCTACCGGATAATCGATGAGCACAAAGGCAGGATATGTGTGAAAAGTACCTCTGGAATTGGTACGAGCTTTGAGATTATACTACCTGCAACATATGAAAAATCATAAGGGAAAGATACTCATCGTAGAAGATGAAAAAAGTATGCGGGAAGTTCTCAAGATACTCCTCGAAGGGGAGGGGTATGAAGTAATGACTGCAGCAGACGGGCTTGATGGAATAGCACACCTTGATAAGGATATCTTCGACCTTGTAGTAACAGATGTTAAGATGCCGAAGGTTGACGGGTTTGAAGTCCTGAAAAGAATAAAGGACGTATCACCCGATACGATTGTTATCATGATAACAGCATTTGGGACCAAGGATTCAGGGATTGAGGCGATGAAATTGGGAGCATATGATTACATCAGCAAACCCTTCAATATCGATGAAATCCGGCTGATTGTGAAGAAGGCTATTGAAAAGAAACGAGAGCACGTTGAGCTCTCTCTCTTGAGGCAAAAGGTTGACGTGACCTATGGTCTCGAGAATATTATCGGTCAAAGCCCAAAGATGCAGGAGTTGTTCCGGGTTATTCCAAGGATAGCGCAAAGCAACTCGAATGTCCTGATAACAGGCGAGAGTGGCTCGGGGAAGGAGCTCGTTGCACACGCAATGCATAACCTCAGCCACCGGAAGGAAAAAAATTTTGTTACGATCAACTGCGCGGCATTTCCTGAAGGACTTCTCGAGTCAGAGCTTTTTGGGCATATGAAAGGTGCTTTTACCGGAGCGATGTATAATAAGCAAGGGCTCTTTGAGATTGCAGACGGCGGCAGTATCTTCCTTGATGAAATTGCAGAGATGCCGACCAGCCTCCAGGCTAAGTTGCTCAGGGTTCTTGAAAACGGGACATTCAGGCGTATAGGCGGCACAACCGATATCAAGGTTGATGTCAGGGTTATCTCTGCAACAAACAAGGACCCGAATGAGGAAATAACAACGGGAAGATTCAGGGAAGACCTGTACTACCGGTTGAACGTTGTACCTGTTGTGATGCCGCCATTGAGGGAGCGGAAGGAAGACATCCCTTTGCTTATAAATCACTTTCTGAGCAAAACCGCTGACAGTCCCAAAAAAATTACTCCCGAAGCGATGAAGCTGTTGATAGATTATTCCTGGAAGGGTAATGTGCGGGAACTCGAAAATGTTATTGAACGCACAGCCCTGTTGACCGAAAGGGAAGAAATAGCACCTGCAAATCTCCCTCCTGAAATCAGAGCGCAGAACAGGTCCGACATGAAATCGATTGCCGAGCTAACAGAAGAAGGTATCGATCTTGAGCAGCTTATCGTGGATCTTGAAAAAGACTATCTTTTAAAAGCGCTTGAAAAGACTGATGGGGTGAAGACCGAGGCGGCGAAGCTCCTCAGACTCTCTTTCCGATCTTTTCGACACAGGTTACAGAAGTACGGAATCAATTAACCGAAGACTGCAGTTACCAGGGACTTCACATCGTCAGTCTGTGTGCGTGAGAATAAATATTCAGATTGTCTCCCCTCACAAATCCAATAAGGGTTATCCCTGAGATTTCTGCAATGTGAACAGCAAGGTCTGTTGGTGCAGATCTGCTTGCAATAACAGGAATCTTCCATCGCGCACATTTCGACATAATCTCTGAAGAGATGCGGCAGCTCACAATCAGGATTGCCTCATCAAACGAAATATTATTAAGGAGAGCATACCCGATAATTTTGTCAACAGTGTTGTGTCTGCCGATATCCTCTGCGAAGGAGAGAATTTTTGTCCGGTCCAAAAGCGCTGCACTGTGGAAACACCCGGTGAGTTTGAAAAGGTCGGATTTCGCCTGGAATTCGCGAAACATTGTTTTCAGCCTATCTGCTGAAAGAGTGAACTGATCCTCACAATACTGCACATCATCTTTTCTCGTGAAAGAGAACCCTCCAAGGTATCGGGAAAATGCCACTGCGTCCTGTGATACATTCCCGGCATTGCGGACGACGGCTCTGATCTCTTCATCCTTTTCTATACTGATATCATCGGGTGAAATTACATGGGTCAATATCCCTTCTGTGAGAAGGAGACCCGCTACTAATTCCCTGATCATTAAGGGTGTGCAATATAAAGTGATAATCTCTTGGCCTTCACACAAAATCCTGAGTCTTATCTCTGCAGCAACAGGATCATTTTCTTCTTCACGGGACGTGCCACGGATTTTTGTGATCTGTCTCATGATGAAAGGGTTCATCGTTATCTCTCTTTTCCTGAGACGCCGGTCCTGACGGCGGTATCAACTACTGCAGCAGTAACCGCAGCAACGACCTTCCTGTCAAAAATACTCGGAACAATATAGTCCTCGCTGAGATCCCTTTGATCAACGCAGGAAGCGATAGCGTTTGCAGCAGCGAGCTTGATTTCTTCATTGACAGCTTTTGCCCTTGAATCGAGGAGCCCCCGGAAGAGTCCGGGAAAACAGAGCATATTGTTAATCTGATTTGGATAATCAGACCTGCCTGTCGCAAGGATTCTCACAAAAGAGGAGGCTTCTTCGGGAGCGATCTCGGGTTCAGGGTTGGCAAGGGCAAAGACGATCGGATTAGAACTCATGCGTTTAATGTCACTGACTGACAAAATGCCGGGAACCGATACCCCGATGAACACATCTGCTTTGTCCATGGCATCTCGGAGACGACCATGGATTGTTTCCGGGTTTGTATTTTCAGCGATCCAAAGTTTTGCCTGGTTCATGTTTCGCTGCCTCCCCCTATAAATAATCCCTTCACGGTCACAGACGATGATGTTTGATATGCCGACTTCTTTCATGATTCTGCAGCACGCAGTACCCGCAGCGCCTGCACCCGAGATTACCACCTTCAATTCCGCGATATTTTTTCCCACCAGGGTGACTGCGTTCAGGAGAGCAGCTAATGTTACAACTGCGGTGCCGTGCTGGTCGTCATGAAAAACGGGAATGTCCAGTTCACTTTTTAATCTGCCCTCTA
>JAGSYM010000112.1 GCA_018262395.1 Nitrospirota bacterium
GCAAATTTTATCCTCCTCCGTGGAATTGCACAGGTGCCTGAAATCCCGCATTTCGAGGAGACATATGGACTGAAATCACTGTGCATTGCTGTCTATCCCATGTATCGCGGGCTTGCGCGGCTGATCGGCATGGATGCGCCGGCTTTGCAAGGTGACGTACAGGACGAAATTGAGTTTCTGAAAAAGCACTATCATGAATATGATTTTTTCTTTTTGCATGTGAAGAAAATTGATTCCTATGGAGAAGACGGGAATTTTAAAGGCAAGGTATCCAAGATAGAAGAATTCGACACATTTCTCCCTGATATCCTGAGCCTTAACCCGGATGTCATCATAATCACAGGTGATCATTCTACGCCCGCTGTGCTCAAAAGCCACAGCTGGCATCCTGTACCAGTTCTCCTCAAATCGCCATATGTGCTCGGCCAGACCTGTCAGATGTTTACTGAGCGGGAGTGTATTAAGGGTGAACTCGGAATTTTTCCCACGATCCATCTCATGCCTTTAGCCCTTGCCAACGCAGGAAGACTCAATAAGTTTGGAGCATAGACCCTATCTCAAAATAGGTAATTTCGCGAAGAATCCGTCACCCCCGCGAAGGCGGGGGTCCACTTAAAGCATTTTAAAACATGGATTCCCGCCTGCGCGGGAATGACAATCTGGTGAGGACAGATAATGAAAAGGAATTTTGAAATAGGTTCTATTCTCATCGATAC
The DNA here is from genome assembly GCA_018262395.1 of Nitrospirota bacterium. Next base: position 717 of record JAGSYM010000112.1, read on the forward strand.
CCATTGCCATCTTGAGATGGATGCCTTTGGCCATGACAGGGAAGAGGTAATCAAGAGGGCTCGCGATGCAGGTATCCGGACTCTTATTACTATTGGCTCTGACCTCGCCGGCAACAGAGGTAGTCTTGAACTCTCACAAAAATACGACTTTATCTACGCATCTGTCGGGTTTCATCCCCATGATGCAAAGGATTTCACAGAGGAAATATTTCAGCAGTTAAAGGAATGGGCAAGTGAATTCAAAATCCAAAAACCAAATCCCCTCTCACCCCCCTTTGCTAAAGTGGGGAATAATGTGGAAGCTTTGCCAAAGGGGGAGCAAAAATTAAGGGCAGGGAAAGTGGTTGCGATTGGTGAAATCGGACTCGATTATCACTATGACAACTCTCCGCGGGAGATCCAACGTGACGTATTTGTGAAACAACTTCAATTAGCGAAAGAACTGGATCTTCCTGCAGTAATCCACAGCAGGGAAGCGAAAAGGGATACTCTTGAGATCATTGCGAGGTCAGGAGTGAACAAAGGAGTCTTGCACTGTTTTTCCGGCGACATGGATATGGCAGAGCGGGCTATGGCATTGGGGTTTTATATCTCGATTGCAGGCCCTGTGACGTTCAAAAATGCAAAAAAACTGCAGGAGATTGCCAGGGAGATACCGGATAATTCTCTTCTCATCGAAACAGATGCCCCATATCTTACGCCGGAGCCTTTCAGGGGCAAAAGAAATGAGCCCGCCTATCTAATCCATACCGCACAGGCAATTGCAGAATTACGGGGTGTCAGTCTCGAAGACATATCGCGGATTACAGCACTCAATGCAATGCGGCTATTCAGAATCGGCGATTTGCCAGACAAGGGAGAAATAGCCTACAGGATACGGGACAATCTCTATCTGAATATCACAAACCGGTGTACGAACCGGTGTTCATTCTGTGTCCGGTTTCAGTCAGATTATGTGAAAGGCCATAACCTGAGGTTATTGGATGAGCCGACAGAGGAAGAACTGGAACAGGCAATCGGGGACCCGGCACAATACGAGGAAATTGTTTTCTGCGGTTACGGTGAGCCTCTGTTCAGACTTGATCTCGTAAAAAATGTTGCACAGTGGATTAAGCTGCGTAACGGAAAAGTCAGGATTAACACAAACGGTCACGGCAATCTTATACACGGAAGAAATATCCTCCCCGAGTTACAGGGTATTGTCGACAGCATCTCCATCAGCCTTGATGCCCAGGACAAAGAAACATACGATAAAATCTGCAAACCATCGTTCAAGAATGCCTATGAGGGAGTCCTCTCTTTCATCCGGGAAGCGCCAAAGTTCATCCCCCATGTACAGGTGACTGTGGTCACTCTCCCCGGAGTAGACATCAGGGAATGCAGGAGGGTTGCCGGATCATTAGGTGTGCAGCTTCGGGTGAGAAAGCTTGATTCTGTGGGATGATCGGTCAGAATGTGATAAAGTCACCAATCACAATGCCATGTTTATCGGAAAATCCTGCATTCACTTCAACAACGTACTTTGCACTCCTTTTTGATGGAATTTGTGCATAGGATAATGGTTTTGTATTTTTTTGTATTGTCACGATCTGCCTGTTTTTATCAACAAAGATTATGTCAAGCGGGATATAGGTGTTTCTCATCCAGAACGAAAGAGTCCCGGAACGCTCAAAGATAAATAACATCCCTGAATTGTCAGGAAGAGAGCGCCGGTACATCAGTCCTCTTGTTCTCTCATAATCATTATCTGCAATCTCGATAGCAATTGTGATAATCTTTTTCTTCCCGGTTTTGCTGAGAAATGTTAACTCTCCCTCTTTTGTAAATGGGGGCTCGTCTGCTGCATATGCGCAGGGAAAGAGGACTTTTGTCTCTGATATGTTGTCTCGCTCATTCGGAAAGGTATTGTAAAGGAAAAATAAGGCAACAAAGGCGAAAAGAGGTATTAAGCCGGCGGGATAGATTATATGATTCTTTCTTTCGCCGGACTTTTTCATGTCTCGACTCTTCATGAAAATCATCTCAGTGGGTAGCCGCAGGCTTAAGCCTGCGAGTATTTAAATAATCCCATTCAATACTATCCTCATTGTTGCATTCAATAGAGCCTTCAAGCGGATACTTCTCCCTTATAGATAATCTGTGTCTTTTTTCTTTTATATCCGCATAATTCTCGCAGGCTTAAGCCTGCGGCTACATTATTCCCATACACCTATTTCTTCCACACATTTCCCGGAAGAAAACAAAAAACCGGGCTGCCAATTGGGTTACCATTCGGCAGTCCGGCTGTATAGAATCTATTTTTCACCCTAAGTTTTCAGCCCCTTTTTTGACAAAGGGCTAAACTTAATCGAATGAACCTGCTCTATGCTATTTCTTCGGAGTTAACAGGCTCTCTATAGCTTCTTTAAATGCAGCGTAGGGCTGGGCACCCTTCACAATCTTAACAGCTTTTACAGTTTTGCCATCATCCTGCACCCATCCAATGAGGGACGATGGTGTTCCCGAAACGCCTGCCTTCTGGCCTTCAGCTATATCTTTCTTGATTTCATCTGCATGCTTGCCGCTGTCAAGACATTCCTTGAATTTTGGCATGTCCAACCCAAGCGTTTCAGCATACTTCACCAGATCCTCAGGATTAATGGCTTTCTGGTTCTCAAAGATCATGTCGTGCATCTCCCAGAATTTGCCCTGGTCGCCAGCACAGACACTTGCTTCAGCTGCCTTGAATGCCTGCTTGTGGAATCCCAGCGGAAAGTCAAGGAAGTAGTATCTGATTTTCCCTGTGTCGACATATTCTTTTACAATCTGCGAAGCCGTCTCACGGACGTGCCTTGAACAGAACGGTCACTGGTAATCAGAAAATTCAATGACCGCGAGTTTAGCATCCTTGCTGCCTTTGAAAGGATCACCATCGACGTTGATGACGGTCTCCTTGAATTCAGCAGGAGCCGGCTTTGCCTTAAGCTGATTTTTAATTTCCTGGATATCTTTCTGAATTGACTGCTGCCCTTCCTTCAGGGCTTTAATGTCTTCTTTAACTGCGTTCAATTCTTTGCTGCTCTGAGAGAACCCTGTTTGCGCACTGAGGAGAATAAGAATAACAAGAGTTGGGACAACGAAAATCTTCTTCATATCTGCTCCTTTCCTGTTCAAAAACATTTCGTTCTATATTAGAGTATTTTATTATCAAAAAGCCAGAATGAAAGTCAGAAAATGATGCAGTTTTACAGTATAATGATTTAGGGTATACTTTAATTGAGGAAATATTACCATGATTGAAAACGTCAAAATTGAATTACTCCAGAACATTCAATTATTTTCCTCTCTTACGGAAAATGAATTGCAGGATGTTGCCGGGAAAATACGGATTGAAGAGTTCAGGAAAAACGAGATCGTTATGCGCGAGGAAGACACCAATGAATTCATGTACATTATTTTGGCCGGACAGGTAAAGGTTATTCAGGCCACAGAAGATGGAAAAGAGATACTCCTTGCCATCCATAAAACCCATGAATTTTTTGGCGAAGTATCGCTGATTGACGGCAAAACATCTCCTGCAACAGTACAGGCTTCTGAAGATTCTTTTATTGCCATTATCTCAAGAAAGGATTTTCACTCGCTGATTTCTGCCCAGGGCAAGGTGCTCGATGCGTTATTGCAGATTTTATGCGGACGGTTGCGTGATTCGTGGAGAAGAATATACCTTTTGAATTTCAAACATGCTTCAGACAGGGTCAAAACCTTATTTTTCTCTCTTTCTTTTGAAAACGGCAGCAAGACGCCTGACGGTATAGTGCTGAACCTTAAACTTACCCATCAGGAAATCGCTGACATGACGGGGCTGACAAGGGAATCGGTAACCCGGGTGCTCGACAAATTGCAGAAAGACGGGGCAATAACTGTTCTTAAGAACAGGCAGATATGCCTGAGTCACAAGTTCATAAAGAGCTCGAGTGCAGCAGAGCAATAGTGCAAAAGTACAATAGCGCAAAAGTGTAGAAGTCAGAAGTGCAATAGCACAAAAGTGCAAAAGTACATTAGATTTATGAACTTCAGTCTTTTACAATTCTGCACTTTTGTACTGTAAGGGTAATCAGGAGAATAAGAGAAAGGCCCAGAGAAGACATCCTGAGGTTGCAAGAAGTTTTTCAAAACGGCTCAGGCGTTTACTTCTGATAATGAAATAAATGCTCAGGGGAGATGTTATGAAGCATGCGGTTATATAAATCCATTTTGG
>JAGSYM010000113.1 GCA_018262395.1 Nitrospirota bacterium
TTGCTGTCGTCATAGTAGGTCTTTTGATTGGGTTTCAAACCAGCCCAGCTCAGGCAATCTCAATGGACGTTGTCATCAGCCAGGTTTACGGAGGTGGCGGCAACTCGGGCGCCACTTACACGAATGATTTCATAGAAATATTCAACCTTAGCTCGACAACTGTCTCTCTCGCGGGTTGGTCATTGCAATACGCCAGCGCCACGGGTACAGGCAATTTCGGTTTTAATACTGCCCAGATTACCCTACTGCCATCAGTCTTGCTTCAACCCGGTCAATACTTTCTGGTTCAGGAAGCACAAGGTGCTGGCGGAACAACCCCTCTTCCAACCCCCGATGCTACTGATGCCAGTCCGATAAGTATGAGTGCCACTGGCGCTAAGGTGGCGCTGGTCAATACCACAGTATCACTCGGATGCAACGGAGGATCAACCCCTTGCCCTCCTGCTTCACTTGCGCAGATCATTGATCTCGTCGGATGGGGTTCAGCAAATTTCTTTGAGGGAGCCGCAGCACCTGGGACAAGCAATATATTAGCCTTATCCCGAATGGATGGTGGTCTTACAGACACCGATAACAACGCTGCCGACTTCTTCACTGGCCCCCCTAATCCACGTAACACAGCTTCTCCTCTCAATACTCCTAGCATTTCCGAACCCTCTACATTTCTTCTCCTTGGAGCAGGGCTTGCAGGAGTTGGGCTATTGAGGAGGAGATTCAAGAAATAGCTTAGTATCGATGCGGTTACTTAGAAGGGGTATACTGAAAAGCGCATCCCTTTTTTGTTGTTCATTTCGACACGAAAACCTCAATAATTTCATTTTCCAATAACTGTTTATAAGGAGGAGTCGAGTCTGAGACTTTCCCTGATAGTCTTTACTAAACGCACGCAGACTATTTGGGGACAGACAAGCTGTCCCCATTTACTATCCTTTGTTCTATCCGACAGATAAAATAGATGGCAATGCTATTAAACTTCTTGTCCTCTACTTTCTCCGTTTTCCCTCCCCTTTTTCAGGTTTACCCTGATGTTGTTTTTGTTGTTGAACCTCACGCCTTTGCTCTTGTCTCTGTGGACGCTGAACCTCACGCCTATATTTCTGAACCTCAGGTCTCTGTTGATATTGCCGCTCCCTTTGCTGTCTTATTTCCCGTCTCTGTGATTGGGGTCGGGGCTGATAGCCCTGAACACCCCAGGTTCTTTGCCTTTCCCAATATCGATTAGTATTCCAGTTCCTCCAGTTAGCATGAAGCCGGCTGTGAGGAATCGGTTCATAGTCCCACCGGTGCCCGTGCCAATGACGGTCATAGTAGTATCCTCTCCAGCCTGGATCTATATCATAATAAAAAGCTGGAATTCTGTAATATTGGAGATAGCCACGGTCATAATAACGCGAGCGATACCAGCGACCATCCCAGAAACGCCACCACCAGCCATTCCAAAAATAGAGTTCCGCATCAATGTCTGGAACAGCGTAAACACCGAACGTATCAGGCAGCACTATCACCGAAGGAGGCGCGGCAAATACAAGCGGCGGCAGACCAATACCGATGCTTACATCTACCCCTGCTTCACTTTGGATTGCAGATCCTGCAAAGACTAAAAGCAGGGCAGCAATAACCAATAAAAACAATTTTCTCATCTTCCTTCTCATTTCTCTTCCCTTTCTATAAAAGTTAAAACTCTTTTTGATACATAATTGCATCAAAAAGGGAACATCCTTATTGAGATCAGTTTGCCTTGTTTTGTTAAGTAGAGGTTAACAAATCAATATGAAGATAGAGTGAAAGGATTATGAAGAATTGTAAAGGTGAACTATCAACTGACAAGCTATCAGCAAAAAAAGATCTTCTAAACCCACTGTCGAATCACCTTTTGTTCAGAAGAATACGGATTTTGATCGGTAATTTTTGCTACGTTCAAATAGTGTCGGTACAATGTTGCCGGTGTTCTTTGCATCCTGCCATAAAGTATGTTTCCTTTGGAAAGTCGCGATGGAAGGACATACCTACTGAAAGCAGTTTAGAACCTCGTACTTGTGGCTGTTTGCAATTAGTCCATATTTCATAAATTCCAGGGTGTAGAGTAATATACGTTTTCTCTAAGGCAAAAAAGCGTATTTATGCAAAGAGCATTCGGTTCGGCGGGATAAACGGGTCGTAATTCGCTATCTTCCAAAATGCATGGCAATGCAGGTTTTCCCTTATAACTGCCCGGACCTTTAAGCTTGATTTATGTTTAACAAATATTGCCTTTTTTTTGAACTTCGCCTTCCAGTAAATGTTCGAAGTGTTGTAAAATGTCCGGGGAGAAGAAGCGTATTTATGAAAAGATCACACTATCTCATATGGCTTTGTGTATCTGCAGCAGCAGGTACCGCAGTCGGAATGCTTTCTGAAAGGAAGCATTCTGCAAGGGCAGGGCTTATTGGCGCGACAGCGGGTATTGTTGCTGGCTCTGCGGCTGTAGCGACCTATGAGTACGTCACCTCAAAGGAAAAGCTTCCCTATTACTCAGAGCTGTCTCCCTTATACGAAGAGATTGAATCTGGCACTCCCCCGCCGTAACTAGGTATATGAACCTGTAATATAATCCTTGAGATAATGTATTTCTGAGGTGAGTTTGCCTACCTGGGTCTGGATTACGTCGCGGATGGACAGCATTCCTATAACGTTTCCGTTTTCGACCACAGGCAAATGTCTGATATTTTTTTCGACCATGACTGACATGATATCGTTGAGGTCATCATCCATCTGCGCAACGATAAGGTCTGTGGTCATGACATCCTTCAGCGTAATGTCTTTAAAACTTTTCCCCTCTTGTGTTAAATAACACCTTACAACATCTCTTTCAGTGAAGATCCCTTCGCTCTTGGACTTTTCTGTTACCATCATCGCGCTTATCTTTCTGCTGTTCATCACCCTAATGGCGTCTTCTACAGAATTGCCTGCGTCAATCGAAACAACATCTTTTCCTTTGGTCTCTAATAGGGTCTTAACATTCATGGTCTCGCCTCCCGGTAATATATTTTCTGCCTGATTTTTTGTTGTTGTCCAAATGTTTTCTTAAAAAGATGCTGCCCCATATTAAGCAATGTTTATGTTAGTGGAAAATTAAAAAAAATGCTACAGTTTCAATACACAGTTTCAATATTAAGCAATACCCTTAAAAATGTCAGGTTTGTCACTGGCAATGCCGTCGACTCCTTTGGCGATGAATCCCCTGGCTTCCTCTTTTGTATTGATCGTCCAGACAATTACCTTTAAGTTGTTTTCGTGTGCAATTTCTATGTCTTTTGTATGAACGAATCTGTAGAGTGGGACCAGGTATCGGGCGTTGAGTTTTATGGCAGACTGGGCCGGATCCCTGATTTTCGACCCGAATTTCATATATATGAGGCCTGTTTCGATTTCACCGTCGAGCTTATTAATGTTTGAAAGGCTCTCTTCATGAAAGGAGACGATTATGACCCTGTCTTTCAGACTTTGTTTACCTATTACATCCAGAACCTTTTTTTCATAACCTGCCTCTTTTAATTCAATAAGGATTTTATCGACTTTTTTGTCTATGAAAATAAGTGCCTCCTCAAGTGTAGGGACCCTGCCAGCGCTTAGCTGTTTTAGTTCCTCAAGCGTTGCCATATTGACTTGCTGTTCTTTGCCAAAGACTTTTTTCATATTATCATCATGGATGATAATCAGATTCTCATCTCTGGATTGTCTGACATCGAGTTCAATGGCGTTCGCACCCAGTTCGATCGCCTTCCTGTAGCTTTCGAGAGTGTTTTCCGTTTCGTATGCCCTTGCTCCGCGATGTCCGACCTTGAGAAACATTTTATATTTTCCGTTCCTCTCCACTGTTTTGCTTACACTCTATCATAATTGGATAGCGAGAGATATTCCCCCTGGTTTTGCCACGGGAAAACTGCAAAATCATTCGAATTTCAATGACCACGTGATCTTTCTGCTGCTTTATCAGCTTTGCTTAAGGTATAGTAGATGAATGAAATTTGAAGAACTGGATATACCGGAAAAGGTCCTTGAGGGGATCAGGACAGCAGGGTTTAATGAATGTACTCCTGTACAGGCCCAGACGCTGCCTTTGGCTCTGCAGGGCAGGGACATCGCGGCCCAGGCACAGACTGGCACCGGCAAGACAGCTGCCTTCCTAATCGCGGTATTTTCGCGCATGCTTATGCTGCCTCATCCAGGAAAAGGTCCCTCACCCCGGGCTCTCATCATCGCTCCTACTCGAGAGCTTGTGATCCAGATAGACGCTGAGGCCAAACTGCTTGGAGGTCCAGCAGGCTTCAGGATACTCCCGGTGTTTGGCGGCATTGACTATATGAAACAGCGGGAGGATATTGTTTCGGGAGTTGATGTGCTCATAGGCACTCCAGGCAGGCTGATCGATTACCTTAAACAGAGAGTATATAGCCTGAGAAAGACCCAGTTTCTGGTGATTGACGAGGCAGACAGGCTTTTCGATATGGGCTTTATCAGCGATCTGAGGTTTCTGCTCAGGAGGATGTCTCCTTACGACAAGCGGCAGTCTATGCTCTTTTCGGCAACACTTTCTAACCGCGTGCTTGAACTCTGCTATGAACATATGAATCTGCCGGAGCGGTTTTCTGTAACGCCTGAGAATCTGACAGTGGAACAGATTGAACAGGAGCTATACCATGTCGGCATGTCAGAGAAGGTCGGGGTGCTGCTTGGTGTTCTAAGGCGTGAGCCTGACGGCAGATATCTCATCTTCTGCAACACCAAGGCAGCTGCTGAACGACTGGATCTCCTTTTGAACGCCAACGGTTATTCGACTGCCTCTATCACAGGAAACCTTGATCAAAGGAAACGGCTTAAGGTGCTCTCTGGTTTCAGGGATGGAACATTGGCGATCCTTGTAGCAACGGATGTGGCGAGCAGGGGGCTGCATATTGATGG
>JAGSYM010000353.1 GCA_018262395.1 Nitrospirota bacterium
GTACAGACGATGGTCATAGTACCATTCTTTCCTTTGACGCTCAACGTTTTCGCCGTGACGTCCATTTCAGTAACTTCACCGGTAATCTGTTTCGCTTTTGCCCTTGCTTTGTTGCCGGCGGGCTGTTGATCGACTGCTGGGGCAAGTGCGGAAAAAGATACTACAAAAACAAATGCCATCACAATTCCTATGAATTTTTTCATTCTTTCACCTCCTTTCTTAAAAACCAATATTCCCCATAATTTAGCATATGCTTAATTTTAGTGCAACATAATAATACTATTTGTCCATTACGCATCAACTTACAGAGCCTCAGCCGTTTTGCTCTCCCAAAGTTTTTCTGTTACAATTCGACATGTTTCTCCAGCAGTTGGTCAACGGCCTCACCCTCGGCAGTGTCTATGCCCTCATTGCTCTCGGCTATTCAATGGTATATGGCATCCTTGAGCTGATCAATTTTGCTCACGGAGAGATTTACATGCTTGGCGCCTACCTCGGCATAATATTCCTTGCCTTGTTTACTTCGATCGGACTCACAGCCCAGAATCTGCCTCTGTCGTTGCTGCTCACCATTATCCTTTCGATAATCGTTTGTTCATGTTATGGCTTTACCATAGAAAAGATAGCGTATAGGCCACTGAGAAATGCTCCCAGACTCAGTCCGCTTATTAGTGCAATCGGCGTGTCTATCTTTCTTCAAAACTATGTCATGCTCACCCAAGGCGCAACAGATAAGGTTTTTCCTCATATATTCGGGGTTGCAGGATTTCAGTTCATGTCGGTAAGGATGACGTTCTTACAACTTTTCATAATCATTACATCGGTTGTGCTGATGATAGCCCTCCGTTTCTTTGTGAAAAAAACAAGGTTGGGCAAGGCTATGCGGGCAGTGGCACAGGATAAGACAATGGCAGCACTTCTGGGGATCAATATAGATACCATCATTTCGGTCACCTTTATTATCGGTTCAGGCCTTGCAGCCGTTGCAGGCTTAATGGTCGCCATGTACTACGGCCTTGTCAATTACTTCATCGGCTACATCGCGGGGATTAAAGCATTCACCGCTGCTGTCCTTGGTGGGATCGGCAGCATCCGGGGGGCCATGGTCGGTGGGATGCTGCTCGGCCTTGTCGAGAGCCTGGGAGGAAGTTACATTTCGGCTGAATACAAGGACGCTTACGCGTTTATCATCCTGATCATCATACTCCTCATCAAACCAGGGGGACTGTTCGGTAAGGCGGAACTGGAAAAGGTCTGAAAAGTGTCAAATTTAAAATCCCAAATCCTCAATCCTAAAGAGAAATACAAAAACTTATTCAAACCATTCATCGTTGCCCTGTGGCTGTCTTTGCTCTTTCTCCCTTTCAAGGGCATATTGGCAGCCGCAGTCTTTTTTGTGGCTGTTTCTGCCATTCTTACTTTAGTGAAATTTTTCTCCGGTTATCAGAAAAAATTAGCATCGCTCATCAATACATTAGGGGATACGGTACATAAATCAGGATTGCTCTCTCACAAACAGGTTTTTGTCACCCGGTATGTCTGCCTGCTTTCCCTCTTTATCCTGCCATTCTTTGTGAGGGAATATTTTCTTGATGTCGCAATTCTTGTTGGTATCTACATAATCCTTGCTCTCTTTGCGGTTACGAGGAGATTACCTCGCAATCGTTACGCTTGGTTTCGGGGAAATAACAAGGCTTATTCTTAATAATTGGGACAGTCTGACAATGGGTCCGAACGGGATATCAGGAATTTCTGCTCCGGGAATTTTCTCTCTGCCTCTGGGGAAATTGTCATATTTCTATTACCTGGTCCTGTTATTCGTCCTGATAACGTTTTTCACAACAAAGAGAGTTTACTCGTCAAAGATAGGGAGGGCGTGGGTAGCCATACGCGAAGATGAAATAGCATCTTCTATCATGGGTATCAATACAACCATGTACAAACTCTATGCATTTGCTTTTGGTGCTTTCTGGGCCGGTCTCGCCGGAGCTGTATTTGCAGGCAAAATGCAGTTTGTATCACCGGAAAGTTTCACATTCATGGAATCAGTCCTGATACTCTGCATGGTCATTCTCGGAGGTCTCGGCAGCATTCCGGGTGTCATTCTTGGTGCTCTTATTCTTGTCTTGCTGCCTGAATTACTGCGGGAGATTCAGCTCTACCGGATGCTCGCGCTCGGTGCGGGTCTTGTACTCCTGATGGTATTCAGACCGCAGGGACTGTTTGGAGGCAGGGGTGTATCTTTTAGAAGTTAGCGGCCTGTCCATGCATTTTGGCGGCATCAAAGCCATTGAAGACCTCAATCTCAAGGTCAGGGAAGGAATCATCATGAGCATCATCGGCCCGAATGGGGCAGGGAAAACGACAATATTCAACTGTCTAACCGGACTTGCGCGCCCTACAAAAGGACATATTCGTTTCTCCGACAGGGATATTACCTCTTTTGCCTCTCATGCTATTGCAAGACAGGGGATTTCAAGAACATTCCAGAACATCAGACTCTTCAAAGAGATGTCTGTTCTCGAAAACGTTATGGTGGCCCAGCATGCCAGCACCCGATCGGGGTTATTGAGTGCAATCATCAGATTGAAGAAATTTCAGGATGAAGAGCGGGAAGTAAGGGAAAA
>JAGSYM010000114.1 GCA_018262395.1 Nitrospirota bacterium
CGCAATGTATAACGTTAAGAATCAGACAAGAAATGCTGTTTATGCTATAGTATAGACCATGGCACTTTTTAACTACGCATCGAAAGAAATCACCATTAAAATTGTCTATTATGGCCCCGGATTGAGCGGCAAAACCACAAATCTCCAGTACCTCCATTCGATTTTTGACCCATCAAAGCGGGGCAAACTTATCTCCCTTGCAACAGAGGCCGACCGGACACTTTTCTTTGATTTTCTGCCTGTTGAATTGGGTAAGATAAGCGATTTTTCGATACGTTTTCAGCTCTACACCGTTCCGGGACAGGTTAGATACAATGCAACGAGGAAACTGGTACTGAAAGGTGCTGATGCGATCGTTTTTGTGGCGGATTCCCAGAATGAAATGAGGGACCAGAATTTAGAGAGCATTAAGAACATGCGTGAGAACCTCATCGCAAACAATATCAATCCTGATGATATCCCGATTATTCTCCAGTTTAATAAACGTGACCTCTCTAATATCGCTTCTGTTGACGAACTGAACAGAGACCTGAATGAACAGGGACGATATGAATGGAAAGAAGCTGTTGCTGTCAACGGAACTGGGGTAGAGGATACATTTCATCGGATGACCAACCTTGTGATGAAGGGTATTGCCGAGAAGCATAAGATAACTATTCAGCCTCCTGGCGAACTGGTGGAAGCTGTTGTTGATCAAAAGCCATTGACTGAGAAGGTTGGTGCATCTGTTCCCGGCTTTGAACCATCCAGCTTCGCATCTGTGGCAACAGGGAGAAAGCAAACAGTCTATGAAACCGCCGACAGGGCAAACAGTTCCATGCAGGCAGTCGCACAAGGCGCATCGCTTGACTCAAAGGAAAGAGATACAAGAGAAATCAGGGAAGTGCAGGTTATCCCGAAGGAGAAGCTGGAATTGATTGTCAACAGCATCCAGGATTTAACCCAGACATTCAAAGAGCTGAAGAATATGCTGAACAGCGTTCAATCCGAGGTAAAAGATCTCAAGAAAGATCAGAAGGAAATACATGCAAGAGTCAAGGATGTGACAATGACCCTCAACTCAATAAAAACAAAAAGGAGATGGTTCACGTTTCTGTAATCTAAATCATCTCCAGGGCCTTGATCAAAGCTTCCGCCTTTTTCAGTGTTTCGAGGTATTCCCTTTCAGGTTCCGAATCAGCAACAATGCCTGCACCCGCTTGGACATATGCAGTCTCATTTTTTATTACAAATGTCCGGATGATGATGTTGAAATCCATGGTACCGGAGAACCCCACGTACCCTATTGCCCCGGTATAAGGACCCCGCCTCAGAGGTTCAAGTTCATCGATAATCTCCATACACCGGACTTTCGGGACACCAGTGATCGTCCCGCCCGGGAACAATGCCCGTATTGCGTCAAAACAGTCTTTTTCATGCGCAAGCGTGCCTGTTATGTTTGAGACAATGTGAATGACATGAGAATAGTCTTCAGTAATCATAAGTTCGTCAACACTAACGGTACCATACGCTGAAACCCTTCCGAGGTCGTTGCGCTCAAGGTCTATCAGCATGATGTGCTCCGCCCTCTCCTTCTCATTCAGGAGCAGTTCTGAGCGCATCAATGCGTCTTCCTTCTTGTCTCTTCCACGTGGTCTTGTTCCGGCAATCGGCCGTGTTTCGATAATTCTGTCTCTGATTCTAATCAGTCTTTCCGGTGATGAACTCACAATCTGATAATCACCACAGTCAATGTATGCAGCAAAGGGTGACGGATTAATGGACCTCAGTATCCTGTAGAGATTCCATGGACTTTTACGCATGATGTCTGCAGAAACCCTTTGTGACAGGTTTGCCTGAAAGATATCCCCTGCCGCTATATATTCTTTTGCCTTTCTCACAATATCTACGTAATCCTGCTTCGGCATCTCGTGGATAACTTCAATTTTTTCCCCTGATTTTGGATACGGTAGTGCAGAGAGGTTATTTCCTGAATGAAAGGTGTTACGTGAAATTATTTTTCTGATATCCGCTATCGCGTCTTCTGATTCGTCATAGAGGACTGACCAGTCCGGAAGTCCATGTGACATTTCATGAAGAATGGAGAACCGTACTCCGGGGCAGACAATAATCCAGCTTCTTTTGTCTCTGTGATCAAAAGCAATCATCCTGTCAATCATTAGGAAATGGGCATCAGGGAGCTGCAGATCATCTATGGTATTCACCGGGAGCTTCTCAAAATACTGCACAAAATCATAACTCAGCAAACCTGCAATACCCCCCTGAAACGGGGGCAGGTAATCACATGGAGCTTGGTTATACTCACCAACTAAATCCTTCAGAATAGACAGAGGCCTCCGTGACAATACAGTCTTTTTGTCTGAAGATTCTATCTCGACGACTCCATCCTTTGTTTTGAAGATGAGACAGGGATCAAAACCAATAAAAGAATACCGCGCAATTTTTTCGGGACCTTTTACGCTCTCAAGGATGATACTATTAGCAGATATGAGAGATTGATAGATGATGTGCGGCGGTGCAAAAGGGAACTCACTGCAGAGGGGGGGAATTTTTCCACATTGGATCAGATGAAAAAAATTTTTTTTCGATGGAGTAACCATGTGCGGAGATTTTATCCAACGTCATGCCGACAAAATCTCAAGGCTAATCAGTTCTATAGCTTTCAATGGATCAGGCTGCTGCATGACTGCCCGCCCGATGACAAGATAGTCTGAACCTTCCCGGATTGCATCTTGAGGAGTCATAGTTCTTTTCTGATCGTCCGGAGGAGTCCATGAGGGCCTGATTCCCGGCGTCACGATTAAAAATTCTTTTCCGCAATGATTTCGTATTATCTCCACCTCCCGGGCAGAAGCGACAACACCATCAAGTCCTGCCTTAAGTGCTAATGCTGAAAGATGTCTGACATGTGTCCTGAGGCCATACTGGATGCCGAGTTCATCCTTGAGAATTTCCCGGGAAAGACTTGTAAGTACGGTAACTGCAAGGATCCTTGGACGGTCTATGTTTTCTTTGAGGCAAACTTCGACCACAGAGTCCTTGCAACGTTTCATCATCTCAAGGCCGCCTGATGCATGCAGATTAAACATATACACTCCAAGCCTCGTTGCTGAGAGGGCTGCCTTTGAAACCGTATTTGGGATATCATGAAACTTGAGGTCAAGAAAAACCTTTTTTCCTCTTTCTTTGATATCCTCAACTATCTTCGGACCACATGAGGTGAATAATTCAAGTCCTACTTTAAATATATTGACGTATTCGCTATATTTATCAACTATTTCTAATGCATAGTCATGCTCCGGTACATCAAGGGCAAGTATTAATCTTTCAGGAGCTGATATGGAACTCATTGCACTTTTGCCAGGGTTATTTTCTTCTGAGCCTGGTATTTCCCTTTTTTATCAGCGTACGACATTTCACATATATCAGATGCCTGCAGAAAAATCAGCTGTGCAATACCTTCATTCGCATAAAGTCTGGCCGGTAGTGGTGCGGTATTTGAAATCGAAATGGTTACGAATCCTTCCCATTCCGGCTCGAGAGGGGTAACATTTATAACAATACCACTTCGGGCATAGGTAGACTTTCCGACGCAAATAACAAGGACATCCCTGGGAATTCTGAAATATTCAACTGACCTCCCAAGGACGAAAGAATGCGGGGGGACAACACATATATCTCCTCTGAAGTCCACAAGGCTCTTTGCATCAAAATTCTTAGGGTCAACTACTGGTTGACCAACCGGAGAAAATATTTTGAACTCATCTGATATTCTCATATCGTAGCCATATGAACTTACACCATACGAGATAACACCTTTTTTTATCCGGTTCGAGTCAAGAGGTTCGATCATACCCCCTTCTGCCATTTTTCTAATCCAGCGGTCGTTTCTTACCATTCCATGAACCTCTCATAATAATTATTGGACGTGCGTTGCGTAGTATGGGAGATTACCATAAAGGATTACGCTGTTACAAGCAGAATGGGAATGACTTGATATGAGGGGAAAGATAATAATTTAAAGACGACTATCAGGGTGTGAAATGAAGTTTAATTCTTCTTTTTTACTCTCGTTTTTGTTTTCTTTACAGGCTGCTCAATCATCCCCTCCTCTACTGCCAGAGCCTGTAAATATTGATCAAAGTAGCCAAGAGTTTCCTTTGCCACATCTTCCTGAAGTTTCTGGATTGCAAACCCGGCGTGAACAATGACATAATCACCAATCTTCACCTGATCTTCAAGGAGCATAAGACTTATATCTCGCTGCGCACCATAAACATCAATTTTCGCCCTTGAGTCTTCAATGCTGATTATCTTCGATGGGATACCAAGACACATTGTTATTCCTCCAAATTAATAGCTTATAACCAATTATATCATATTTTATAAATGATATCCGGGCAAATCATTAGACAAAATCTATGGGTTCCAGCATTTCTATCATTATTAACTATTGGAATAATAGGATTTCATTATCCGATAATTGATTGATGATAATTTTTGCAGGAACTTTGAAATGTCAATGACTGACCTAAAAAAATACAGTAAAACAATTCTTGGATCTCCCTGGCCTGATCGAATCATACGACTTGCTCTCGGAGCTGTATTCATGTATGCGGGTTTTGTGAAGCTTATAGACCCAAAGGCATTCGCCAAGGTTATTTCCCACTATAACCTAATACCCGAGGTCCTCTTGGCTCCCGTTGCAATTGGGTTACCTTTATTAGAGTTTCTGGCTGGACTCGGCCTGATATTGAACATCCGTGGTAGCCTGTCGGTGATTTGCAGTATGCTCGTTGTCTTTGTACTTGTTTTATGGTATGGCATCCTGAAAGATTTGAGCATAGATTGTGGGTGTTTCACCCCTGAGGAGCTTGCAGGCCAAGCCGGTCTCCAAAAAGCGTTCTACCGAGATTTATT
>JAGSYM010000115.1 GCA_018262395.1 Nitrospirota bacterium
ATTTCAATTACTGGATTTGTTCCCAGTAAAGAACGTCTGATTATTAGTTTTTCATCGAAATAACAATGACTTGTCTTTTTGTTCTACAGGAACTTCGGTCTAAATAATCCTATATGTTCGTTATCCCAAAATATATGCCGACAACTACGAGCAAAGCACCGCTGAACTTCTTAGCATAAAGAGAGAAGTTTTTTACTCCTCTTGATCCGATCATGCTCTCTGTAAGTCCGATCGAGAGCCCGGCTATGAAAATAAGCGCGCAATGCCCGATTGCATAGACAAAGAGAAGCGAGCCCCCGTAAACCATATCGCCCTGGGTCGAAACATAGGCCAGAATCACTGCAAGTACCGGTGTTGCGCATGGAGATGAGACAGTGCCTGTCAACATACCAAGCAGGAAAGCCCCTAAAAGCCCTTTTGTCTTGACCGCCCATGTTTTCTGAAAGGGCAGGGGAATTGAAATGACCCCAATGAGCTGAAGGCCCATTGATATTGCTATAACTGCAAGCCCGATATAAAGCCACCTCCCCATAAAACCTAGGAACTGTCCCATGAATGAGGCGGCCGCGCCCAGCAGGGTAAAGGTGATCGAGAGCCCGAGGACGAATACCAGAGAGAAAAGGGCTGCTTTATTCCTGTTTCCTTCTGAGTAACCGCCGACATAGCCGATGATCAGGGGAATAGCGGCAAGCACACAGGGGCTTGCCGCCGATATGAGTCCGCCGACAAAGACAGCCAGAAATGCCAGTCCGTGCTCGTTCTGAACAATGCCCTGAATATTTGCTAATAGTCCTTCCAACATAAATCTATTACCATTATCTCCCGAACTTTATTTAATCTGCCCTCTTGCCTTGTCCGCGACACGGCGGACATCTGCGAGGCATCACCTTCGCAGAGGATGGGTAGTGACACATCTGCAAGCTCCAAGTTTCTTCTCATTGACAATTTTCTCCAGAATCGATGAACGTCCCTTATTTTCATTGACATCTCTGATAATGTCCTCTTCAGAATATCCAAAACAGTAACAGATAAGTTTCTTATCCATCGAATAACCTCTATATACCCGCTTTCTTCAACACAGGCACGATCTCATCATATCCGAAGAAGCCTATGTGCCGGTGAAACTCCTTGCCATCTTGGTCCAAAAAAACCTGGGTAGGTATCATGGCAACGCCAAAACGTCTTCCATTTTTTTTGTCCTTTCGAACATCCACAAAGACGACTTCCAGCTTTCCTTTGTAATTCGTTCTCAGTTTTTCCATTACAGGCCTCATCTGCTCGCAGGGGATGCAGCCGACTGAGCCCAGTTCGAGCATAACGACCTTTCCCTCTTTTTGGGCAGTATTCAATACATCGTCGATGCCGGATGCATAGCTGCATCCCGACAGAACGAAGACGCTTAATAGCACTGCAAAAGCAATGACTCTTCTCATGAGGTCCTCCTGAACATTTTATTAAAGGTTGCCGTCGCAATTTTCAGATGATAAGGCCCTTTTATTTCTTCCTGCAGCAGTGGAAACTGCAGAAACTTAATCGGCAATATCTTGCTGCTTTTTTTTTGAATAAGTTCCGCTACAGTCTTATCAGACATCACCTCTTTGATCTGCTGCGAGAGATTGAACCTCTCCGCTTCAACCCCCTGTTTTCCAGCGCCTGCACTGCAGCGTTCATTTTCACCAGCGCCGGGTCAAGCGTTGGCCCGCTAAGCCCTGATGAACAACACATTGGGGGATCGTAGATTGCTATCATATCAGTATCTCCTTTTTGATCTTTACAGTGTTTTTGTTGTTTTTACCCTACAGTATTCAATGCTGAAGTATTTCCTCTGGAAATGCAGCGCCACATTCACCAGTCCAATCAGGACCGGCACCTCAACCAGAGGGCCTATTACCGCTGCGAATGCGGCCCCTGAGTTTATGCCGAATACTGCGACAGCAACCGCTATTGCCAATTCAAAGTTATTGCTTGCCGCAGTAAATGAAAGCGTTGCAGTTTTTGGATAGTCAGCTCCGATCTTCCTACCCAAATAGAAAGAAACCAGGAACATCACGACAAAATATATAAGCAGCGGGACCGCTATCCTTACTACATCCAGCGGAAGCCTGACAATATAATTGCCTTTCAGGGAGAACATAACAAGGATCGTGAAGAGCAGGAAGATAAGGGTTATCGGGCTTATCTTCGGAATAAAGCTTTTCTCATACCACTCCCTGCTCTTGACTTTAAGCAGGACAAATCGGGTAATCATGCCTGCCAGGAACGGTATGCCAAGATAGATAAAGACGCTCTTTGCTATCTGTCCCATGGTTATATTTACGACTACACCCTTCAGCCCAAGCCATGACGGCAGCACGGTAATAAAAATATAGGCATAGACCGAGAAGAAGAGCACTTGGAAGATGGAATTAAAGGCGACAAGTCCTGCTGCGTACTCGGTATCACCGCAGGCGAGATCGTTCCAGACAATTACCATCGCGATGCAGCGGGCCAGCCCGATCATTATGAGTCCGACCATATATTCCGGATACCCGGAAAGGAAGGTTATGGCCAGCAGGAACATAAGCATAGGACCTATGATCCAGTTCTGTACGAGAGAAAGCAGGAGGATCTTTTTATTTCTGAATACTTCACCCAGTTCCTCGTATTTCACTTTTGCCAGTGGCGGATACATCATCAGGATAAGCCCAATTGCGATAGGTATATTCGTGGTGCCGACCTGGAACTGATTGATGAACCCCTCTGTCCCCGGGATGATATACCCCAGCCCGACACCAAAGGCCATTGCGCCAAAAATCCACAGTGTAAGAAATCGATCTAGAAAAGAAAGCTTTTTGCCTGTTCTTTCAGTCACGGCTGCCCCCTTTTGTTTTTAATGAATCGACCAGCTCAAGCATTTTTTTCTTTATCTCATCCCTTGCCCTTCGGAACTCCCTCATGATCTCTTCTTCCGTGCCGATGGTCCCTACCGGGTCTTTTATAGGCCAGTGAATGCGTTTTATCTCCGGAGGGGTATAAGGACACGATTCCTCTGCATTTCCGCACAAAGTTATGACAATGTCCATGGTCCTAAGCAGGTTTTCATCTATCTCTTCTGATTTCTGTTTTGAAATGTCTATCCGAGCCTCCTTCATGACCCTGGTGGCCCTTGGATTGACCCCGGCGGCAATAAGCCCGGCGCTGTAAGGTTCTATCAGCCCTTTGCCCAATTCCCTTGCAAAGCCTTCGGCCATCTGACTTCTGCATGAATTACCAGTGCATAAAAACATTGCCTTAATCATGAATTACTTCCGCAACAACGTTTTTTGTTCTCAATCGGAACAACTATTCCATTTGCAGGCTTTTCCTGCAAAAATTCAGCAAGCCTTTCTTTGTCCTCTGTTACAGCATCTTTTGGTATCCTTTCCAGGACAGACATAAGCATAAATCGTCTGAAGAAATCCGAATCGTCAAGGCGGTAGTGTATCCATCTGCCCTCTTTCCGGTCTATTATAAGACCTGCCTCCTTCAGAGTGTTGAGATGAAAAGATATTTTGGGCTGACTCATATCAAGCGCTGTAACAATGTCGCAGACACAGAGCTCTCCGGATTCCAGGAGTTTGAGCACCCGTAGTCTTGTTGTATCAGAAAGGGCCTTGAATATGTTCGCTAGGGTCTGCACTGTTAAGCCTCCTCCTTTATAAGGGCTTTGACTTTTTCAATGTTTGGCAGCGGCTTGCCGGAATGTTTGAGCTTACCGTTGACTACGAGCCCCGGCGTAGACATGGTATATTTCATGATCTCCTGGATATCAGAAATCTTCTCGATTTTTGCAGAAATACCAAGTTCACTGACAGCTTTCTTTGCCATCTCCTCCATCGTATGACAGTTAGCGCATCCCGGACCCAATACCTTAATTTCCATAATTGACTCCTCTCTGACAATTATTTTAGTAGCTGCACTTCCTACAAAATCACATTAAAGAGATACCCTACGGCTGTAATCGTTACCGTCATTATCCCGACAAATACGATGAGCAGGGGCATCTTCAATACCTTGCGGAGTATGATCATCTCCGGCAGTGACAAGGCCGTTACCGCCATCATAAAGGCAAGCACAGTACCCATGCTCATGCCCTTTTCCATTAAAGCATATACGATAGGAATGACCCCCGCTGCATTAGAATAGAGAGGCACGCCAAGGGCTACTGCAACAGGGACTGCAAAGGGGTTTCCCTTGCCGGCATAATGGGAGAGAAAATCCTGCGGGACATACCCGTGGATAAATCCGCCGATGCCTATTGCTATGATGACGTAAAGCCACACCTTTTTGAGAATATCCGCGGTATTCCAGCGTGCGCCTTCAAGCCTTTCCCTGAATGTCGGCCTGTCAGCTTCCTGCCCCTGGCCGATCTTTATTTTAAAGACATACTCTTCTACCCATTTTTCCAGCTTCAGCTTTCCTATTATCAGTCCGCCGAAGATAGCCACCAAAAGGCCTGCCCCGATATAGATGGCCGTCACTTTCCATCCGAAGAGCCCCCAGAGCAGTACTATAGCCACCTCATTGACCATGGGGGATGATATCAGAAAAGAGAAAGTTACCCCCAGAGGGACGCCTGCCTCGACAAAACCGATGAAGAGGGGGACTGCCGAGCATGAGCAAAATGGTGTAACGATCCCCAGCAGTGCCGCAAGAATATTGCCTATAAACTCTTTTTTATGAGACAGTATGCGTTTTGTCTTTTCAGGTGGAAAATAACTCCTGATTACTGAAATCACGAAAATGATGACTGTAAGAAGCAGAAATATTTTTATCGTATCGTATATAAAGAAATTAAGGGCATCGGCGATGCGGGAGTCCTTTGAAAGACTTAAAAGGTCATACGTAATGTATGCTGCAAATTTCTTTAACAAATTCTATCTCCCTTTTTTAAGGC
>JAGSYM010000116.1 GCA_018262395.1 Nitrospirota bacterium
GGTTACAGGACATATGAAAACGTCTCCTATCCCTGCTTCACAACGCCAGGAGGACACCGAGTAGAGTTACGGGAAGGCATCTGGCAGGGAAGCGGATACGGTCAGAACCTCAAACTCATCAACATCCCTGTGCTCAAGCACCACGATACGGGGGGTTCAGAAATCACCGCTTCACTTAAGCATGTGTACGGCATTGTTTCGATGTCCGACGGTCAGAGTTCATACCGCCACTACAGCGGCCTGGGAGAGACCTGCGGGAAGATGGTTGTTTCTGTCAGAACCCCAGTCTTGAATATAATTGATGCTATCTGGGTATCGCATGCCTCTCTGACAGGATACCCTGCCAGCACAACATTCCGCGCAAACCAGATTTTAGCCAGCCAGGACCCCGTTGCTTTGGATTATTGGGCGGCAAAATATATCCTCTATCCCATTAACAATAATCCACGGCATCACCCTGATTTTTCAGGTATCCAGCAATGGGTAACAAGTGCCCGGGACATTATTAATAGCAGAGGAGGGATATACAATCCCGATAGTGGCATTTTGGTCGATATCGTCACAAAGAATGAAGACGAGATGCAGGTACATGTGGGCTTACTCGGAAATCTTCTGGGTGATCTCAACAATGACGGAGTTGTTGACATCAGCGATGTGATACTTGAGTTAAGGATAGCATTAGGAATTGATCCTCAGGTTCCCTGTTCTGATATAAATGGTGATGGCGTAGTGGACATCTCAGATGTGATACTGACACTGCGGATGGCGCTGGGGCTGGATCCGAAAGTACCGTGTTAACGAATGCTTGAGGTTGGAGGTTCAAGGATCGCTGCGCTTGAGGCAAGAGCGTTAGAGGATAAAGGCGGAAAAAAAGGGAGGAATATTTCCCCTCTATCAAGAGGGGGTTGGGGGGCGTTATTTAAAATAAATAGAATCATTTTCGGGTCAATAACGACCTTTTCAGAAAACCGTACTTCATGGAAAGACACTAGAACCTATCTCAAAATTAAGTCATACCGACGAAAGTCGGTATCCAGCGACTTTAGTGTTCTGAATTGGCAATTCGTAATTCTCCGTTTTTATATAATATCTCAAAATTAAGTCATACCGACGAAAGTCGGTATCCAGCGACTTTAGTGTTCTGAATTGGCAATTCGTAATTCTCCGTTTTTATATACTAAAAAAGCAAAGTCACTGGATTCCGGGTCAAGCCCGGAATGACAAAAAAACTCAGAAAACCTATTTTGAGATAGGTTCTAAATAAAACTGACAACCTCTTCCGGTTTCAAATAGCGGTATTCTCCCGGTTTCAGGCTCCCCAATTCTATACCGTTAATTCGTATCCGTTTAAGTTTCAGGACGGAATGCCCTATCTGCTCGAGCATCCTCCTGATCTGTCTCTTCCGTCCTTCATGAATTGTTATTTCTAACCATGTATTATTTTCTGCAAACCTGCTTTTTTGCAGTGTTGCAGGTGCTGTTATCCCATCTTCAAGTTTGATCCCGGCCCGTAATTTTTTCATATCTTCTTCCTCAGGACTTCCCTTAACTTTGACAAGGTAAGACTTAGGAATTTTTTTTGACGGATGGAGTATTGCCTGAGCAAAATCCCCATCATTCGTCAGCAAAAGCAGCCCCTCGGAATCGTAATCAAGCCTGCCTACCGGAAAAACTCTGTATTTTACACCCTTGAGATAATCTTTAACAGTCGGTCTCCCTTCGGGATCACTCAGAGAGGTTACGACATTTCTGGGTTTGTTGAAAATGAGATAAACCTTTGGTTCTGGCCGGGCGATGAGTTTTCCATCAAGTTTTATGTGGTCCCTGGCAGGATCTGCCTTCATCCCAAGTACTGCAATCTTCCCATTGACGGTGACCCTGCCCTCAATGATTAGCTCCTCTGCATTCCTTCTTGAGGCAACACCTATTTCCGAGAGAATCTTTTGCAGTCTTTTTTCCATGGAAATCAATGATACCACAAATATTGTATAGTGGGAGCAAGTCAGCCCATATTATTCAAGAAGCAGACGGCAGATATTGTATTTGAGCGGATTTTTTTGCTGATATTCAAATACTATTCTTAAAATAAAGAGGCAAAAACCTCGGAGTCCCGAACGCTTTCGGGACGAGAATGAGTGAGAATACTGTATCTGCCGGTAAATATAAAAAGGATAAATAAAGGGAGTTAGACAGGGAAGCTGGCAGCGCAGCATAAGAGACATTAGGACGGGTTCCTCAGACTCTTCACGAAATCTCTGTTTTCGAGATACCATTGAACTGTCTTTTTGATTCCATCTTCGATCGTCGTCTTCGGATACCAGCTTAACTTTTCCTTTGATTTTTCGATATCTGCCCATGTAGCGACAACATCAGCCGGGTGACGGGGAGAAAAATTGATGAGAGCTTTTTTGCCGAGTATATCCTCTATTAAATTGATTACATACATCAGTTCGACCGAGTTATCATTCCCGAGGTTAAATATCTCATATCCAAACGGCTGAAGGCATTTTAATGTGCCGTCTGCGATATCATCAATGAAGGAGAAGTCCCTCTTTTGCTTACCATCACCAAAGACTGTAATCGGAACACCGTTGTCGATATTTTTTATGAAAATAAAAATACTCATATCAGGTCTCCCTGCAGGACCGTAGACAGTAAAATATCTCGGTATGCTTATGTCGAGGCCAAAAAGATAATGGTAACTGAAGCAGAAAACTTCAGCTCCCTTTTTTGTGGCTGAATAGGGTGCCAAGGGAGTGTCCGTATTGTCTGTTTCCCTGAACGGCATCTTGTTAAATCCGTACAGGCTTGACGTTGACGCAAGCACGAATTTTTTTACACCGAATTCCTTGCAGCATTCAAGCAGATTCAGTGTGCCTTTTGTGTTCGTTTCGAGATAGGCCCACGGGTCCTCAACCGATGCCCTGACCCCGGCCCGTGCTGCAAGGTTGATGACTGCATCCAGTTGATGATTTGAGAATATTGTTTTAACTTCCTGAAAAGTGCCGATATCACGCTGATGAAAAGCAAATTGATTATTCTTTTTTAACTGATCAAGTCTCCATAACTTCAGTTTCGTGTCATAGTAGTCATTGACGTTATCAACACCGACTACAGCGACATTTTCTCCAAGCAGCTTTTCTGAAACTTTCCAGCCGATGAAACCCGCACAGCCTGTAACAAGAACTGTTTTCATGCAATTGCCCTTTCCATTTTATTTTAAAAATCCAATCCCCACGTTTTTAAAAGGGGGTGAGGGGGGATTACTAAGTTTTTTTATAAAATATATCAGTATCTAAACTCTTTTCTTTAGCCACTTCTTCGGGTCGATAACCTTGAACCCATGCTTGCCATTTGAATATACAACCTTTGCAATCCTCGAATTGAGTATCATCCTCTTGCACATCATGCAGGGTTCTGATAGACACTCACCGATGTCGTTATCACTTCCCGCTATATACATAGTCGCTCCCCATAGTTCATCAACAGATGCACGGATAATCGCATTTGCCTCTGCGTGAACACTATGGCAGAGTTCGTATCTCTCACCGTGAGGTATCTGTAATTCCTTTCTCGTGCATTTCCCGACTTCAAGGCAGTCCTTCATCCCCGCAGGCGCACCGTTATACCCAGTGCTCACAATGACATTCTCCTTTGTAATAACGGCTCCATACTTTCTTCTCAGGCATGTAGCGCGTGCCGCAACAGCCTTGGCAATGCCGATGAAATATTCATCCCAGCCCGGCCTCGATTTTTTGCGAATTTTCATACTATGGATGATAGCTTAGAAATGAAAAAGGATTCAAGGGTTCGAGGAGTCATGCATTCAAGTGTCTAAAGTCAGAAGTTCCTCCTAAATGTAAAATTGAACGTAACATCCGGTGCACCAGCGGTATTTGGGTCTTCTGTGATGGAAAATTCAACACTATTCTTTCTGGAATGATATCGTCCTCCAAGGGCGAGGAGTACTGCAGTCCTGTCCACTTCCGCGATGCCTGTCTTCGGGAATGGCAACCCCTGAATAAATACCTGTCCGATGATGCTGAAATCCTTCCATACCATCGCTTCAAGCGCTGCTCCGGCATGTATGAATTCTTCGAGATCGATCTTTTCATATCCATTAAAATCACCCGGCAAGACGACGCCGAGATTGACATACGTCTTTATTTTCTCAGTTAATGTTTTATCGATCAGCAGGCTCATACCTGCATCAATGCTACCATTCCCATATCCGGATTCAGCATTGCCTGTCGGGAATTCAATCTCGCCCCTGATACTAATGGCTGGGTCGCCTTTTACTACAGGTTTTTTGACTGAAAGTTTTGTGTCACCTAAGCCGATGCGACCGCTCTCTCCCCGCAGAATAAGCTGCCCGTCTTTTCTCACTTCGTAAAGGAACTTATTGTCAGGTCTCCGGCTTCTTCCATAATCCGGTAACCCAAAAGCATCATGATAACTGTTGAGGAATCCGTCCATGCACCCTGAGTTGAAACTCATAATCGGCAGGTCAACGCCGAATTCGAGGAAATCTCTGAAGGTTTTCCTGAATCTGAGATTGAGCTCTGTTATTTCCATATCAAGACCTGCTGACCATCTGGACGATTCCTGCACAAGATATACGCTTGAATACGAAAAACTGGCAGAAAATGAATCCTCAATGGAGGCTTTTTCGAGATACGGCGCATCGACATACAGGAATAGAGGGAACTGGTTTTTCGCCTGCAGAGGACCGTCAAAGGCGTGGGTTACAGTAGAAAAAGCGAGCAGCAATAACAAAAGGCATAATGTCCTTACTGTTTTCACAGAGAGATAAATTATCAGCGGAAAGGAATGAAGTCAATATGCATCAAGAAATATTGGCGTCCCCAACGGGATTTGAACCCGTGTTACCGCCTTGAAAGGGCGATGTCCTAGGCCAGGCTAGACGATAGGGACGCAACTGGTGAGCCGCGTTGGATTCGAACCAACGACCCACGCCTTAAAAGGGCGTTGCTCTACCAACTGAGCTAGCGGCCCAAATTAGACTAATAATCTAATGGAAAAAAGGGACTCTTGTCAAATATCCCTGGCCTGTTTCTTGGTATTGGGAAGGAGGCCACCGGACAGAATAAGCTCTTTTTCCCTGTCATTCAGATTCGTTGACACTTCGAATGAGTATTGCTTTGTCTGGTTGCGGATGGTGTAGGACTGATTCCCGGTCACTGTCTGCCGTGCATTCTCGATTACCAGCCTGTCGCCTTTCTCCACTTTTTCATAATCCGCAGCGTTCTGAAAAAAGAAGGGGATAATACCGAAATTGATCAAGTTTGACCTGTGGATGCGTGCAAAAGATTTCGCAATAACTCCCTGAATGCCAAGGTACATGGGAGCAAGTGCTGCATGCTCTCTTGATGAGCCCTGACCGTAATTCTCACCGCCGATTAGCAGACCGCCTCCCGATGATTTAGCCTCTCCTGCCCGTTTGCTGAATGTAGAATCAATATTGGAAAACACATACTCAGATATCGCGGGGATATTTGAACGAAGGGGAAGTATTGTTGCCCCTGCAGGCATAATGTCGTCTGTCGTAATGTTATCACTCAGTTTGAGCAAAACCTCTGCTTCTATCGTATCGGCCAACGGTTCTTTCACCGGGACTTCTTTAATGTTCGGACCTTTTGTAACATTCACTGCAGATGTTCTCTGCACAGGTTTGATAATCATGTTGTCATTCATGATGTAATGAGCAGGTTCTTTGGGGATTTCAGCGGTCAGGCCTGCACTGCGCGGGTCGGTGATCGTGCCCTTAACGGCAAAGACCGCGCATGAGATGGGGCTTGCAAGATAGACAAATGCATCCTTACTCCCGCTTCTCCCTTTGAAGTTTCTGTTGTATGACCTGATGGATATCTGACCTGTGCCGGGAGCTCCTCCCATGCCAATACAAGGTCCGCATGAAGATTCGAGCATACGTGCCCCTGCTGCGATCATGTCCGCCACGAGACCCTTACGGGAAAGCATTTCATACACCTGTCTGGATCCAGGATTGATGAGGAGATTTACGCCTTCTGCAACGGAATTCCTGCGGTTGGGCAATCATCGGCTCTATTTCATCCAAATGTATATCAAGAACATCGGCATATTCAGCGTCCTTATCAGCGTGAAGCTCAGTCCAGTCGGATTCTCTGCCATGGGCCTTTAAGAAATGTCTGGTCCTCTTGTCGCTTGGGAATATTGAAGTTGTTGCACCGAGCTCTGCCCCCATGTTTGCTATAGTAGCCCGCTCAGGGACACTCAAATCTTTAACCCCTGGACCGCCGTACTCCATAATTTTTCCGACGCCCCCTTTAACGGTCAGTCGTCTCAGGATCTCGAGGATTACATCCATTGCAGTTACCCACGGACGGTCAAGTTTTCCTGTTAACCTGACGAGAACAACTTTCGGCATAGTGAGTTCGAACGGCGCACCAGCCATAACAGTCGCTGCATCAAGCCCGCCGACGCCTATTGCGATCATTCCCATGCCGCCGCCGGTAGGTGTATGACTGTCTGTTCCAAGCGCTATCTTACCCGGCGCCGCAAACCGCTCGAGGTGTATCTGATGGCTTATCCCATTGCCAGGTCTTGAAAAATGGGCACCGTAGCGTGCGGCAACAGTTTGGAGAAACAGGTGGTCATCAGGGTTCATGTAATTGGACTGGATCATGTTGTGATCGACATAGGATACGGCGAGCGGGACTTTTATCCGGTCAATGCCAATGGCCTCGAACTGTAACCAGGTCATTGTCCCCGTTGCGTCCTGCGTATAGACCTGGTCGACTGCTAACCCAATAGGTGTGTCTGTTTTGATATTCCCATATACTCTGTGGATATCGAATATTTTTTCTACAATATTCTTGCCCAATTCAACCTCCAAGATACATAATATATTCCCCGGTTAAGGACCCTGCGCTAAGAACGCAGGGCGTAAAAGTTAAACTCAATACTGTCATTCTCCGGCTTGACCGGAGAATCCAGTTCCTTTCTTCTGGATTGCCCGATCAAGTCGGGCAATGACCCAAATGAGGAAGTAATTTACTAAAATGTACCATAGATAGTTGCATCAAATCCAAAACATTCCCTGTTCTCACCTTGTGGAAAAAGAAAAATTATGTTTAAAATAGAGCACAAATTTTCACAACTGGAGACCTTCTATGCATTTTTTCGAATACCGGTCGGGTGAATTGTATGCTGAAGAAGTGCCTGTCAGAAAGCTTGCCGAACAGTACGGCACACCGTTATATGTATACAGCTATAATACCCTCCTCAGGCATTTCATGGCATATAAAGATGCCTTTGACGGCTATCCCCACATCATCTGTTTTGCAGTGAAATCAAATCCGAATATTGCCATCATCAGGCTCTTCGCCAAACAGGGTGGCGGTGCCGATATCGTTTCGGGAGGGGAGCTCCATGTTGCATTAAAAGCGGGTGTCCCGTCTTGCAAAATAGTGTATGCCGGTGTGGGAAAGACGGAAGACGAGATCAGGTTTGCACTGAAAACGAAGATTCTCATGTTCAATGTGGAGTCCGAGAACGAGCTGAGGGAGATCGACAGAGTTGCAGAAAAAATGAAGACAAAAGCTCCAATCGCTTTGCGGATTAATCCTGATATTGACCCCGGAACACATCCATATATTACGACAGGGATGAAGAAACACAAATTCGGGATCCCCATAGATGTTGCACTGGAATACTACAATTTTGCTTCAAAGCTTAAAAATGTCGTTGTCGTTGGTGTCCACAAGCATATAGGATCACAGATAACCAAAGTCTCGCCATTTGTTGATGCCTTGAAACGGATATTGCTCCTTATTGATGAACTGAATGCGCAGGGAGTATCGTTACAGTACCTCGATGTCGGTGGTGGTCTCGGCATATCGTATCGGGATGAGGAACCGCCCGTTCCTGAAGACCTGGCAAGGAATCTTATTCCACTGCTAAAAAACCGAAACCTTACCCTTATTATGGAACCGGGGAGATCTATTGTCGGCAATGCCGGCATACTGGTAACAAAGACGCTCTATCTGAAGAAAGGTATGGAAAAGGAATTTATTATTGTGGATGCCGGCATGAATGATCTGATCAGGCCCTCTCTTTACGATGCCTATCACCATATATTGCCTGTCGTCAGGACAAAGAGAGACAAAGTCCTCTGTGATGTTGTAGGCCCCATATGCGAATCAGGGGATTTTCTCGCAAGAGAGAGGGAACTTGAGAAGCTCAGACAAGGAGAATATCTTGCTGTGATGAGTGCCGGCGCGTA
>JAGSYM010000117.1 GCA_018262395.1 Nitrospirota bacterium
CCATGTTAATCGTCAATCTGGCTTCCGGACAGATTTCGATCAGATTTGGGGCAAAAGGCCCAAACTCTGCCCCTGCTACCGCATGTGCAACAGGAAGCCATTCGATCGGGGATGCCTTCAAAATCATCCAAAGGGGTGATGCAGATGCCATGATAGCCGGGGGGACAGAGGCTGTCATCACGCCTCTGGGAGTCGGGGGATTTAATGCCATGAAGGCACTATCCACGAGAAATCACGAGCCTGACAAGGCAAGTAGACCTTTTGATATTGACAGAGATGGTTTTATCATGGGGGAAGGATCCGGGATTGTAGTCCTCGAGAGCCTTGAAAGCGCTGCTGTCAGGGGCGCAAGAATCTATGCAGAAGTCGTTGGTTATGGCATGACTGCGGATGCATATCATATTACATCCCCTTCCCCGGGTGGCGAGGGGGCAGCACGATGTATGGAGCTTGCACTCAAAGATGCCGGTATCAATCCTTCAGATATTGATTATATCAATGCTCATGGCACCTCAACAAAGTATGGTGATGAACTCGAGACAAATGCAATAAAAACCGTGTTCAGAGAACACGCATACAAACTCTGTGTCAGTTCAACGAAATCGATGACCGGTCACCTGCTTGGCGCTGCAGGAGGGGTTGAAGGAGTCATTACCGTCCTTTGTATGTACCATGACACTGTTCCGCCAACAATAAACCTCGATAAACCGGATCCTGAATGTGATCTTGACTATGTCCCCCATCAGGCGAGAAACATGTCAGTGAATTATGCCTTGACGAATTCTTTCGGGTTCGGTGGAACTAATGCCTGTCTTGTCTTTAAGAAATATTCCCCGTAACAAATCTTATTTTGCTCGTTTTGTCCAATGATTGAGCCCACAATAAAAGAATTGGAAGATATCCTGGGCTACTCGTTCAAAAACAAGCAGATTCTCATGAATGCCCTCACACACAGGTCATTTTTTCATGAGAATCCTGACAAGGTTCAGGATTATAACGAACGACTCGAATTCCTGGGCGACTCTGTTCTTGGATTTGTGATTGTTGAATACTTGTATTTAACCGACGGCAGCCTTACAGAATCAATCATGGCAAAGGCTAAATCATACCTCGTGAAAGAATCCGTACTCTCCGAGATTGCTGCTTGTCTCTCTCTCGGGAAATATCTCAGATTGGGAAAAGGCGAAGAATCTACCGGGGGCAGGACAAAAAGGTCGCTGCTTGCAGATGCTGTTGAAGCTGTTCTTGGCGCAGTCTACCTCGATGGTGGATATGAGGAGGCACGGCGTCTCATATTGGGGCTCTTTCAAGACAAGATAGGTTCTGTACTGAAGTCCGGTAAATTTCATGATTTCAAGACTGAGCTCCAGGAAAAAACCCAGCTTCTTTTTAACAGTATTCCTGAATACCGAATGATAAAGCAGGAAGGTAAAGAGCATAACAAAACCTTTACGGTTGAGGTGTATATAGCAGGAACAAAGCTTGGTGCCGGGTGTGGGAAAAGTAAAAAAGAGGCAGAAACCAACGCTGCCCAGGAGGCCCTCCGCGGGCTTCAGACACAGGACAGCAGAGAATAAATTTGACGGTTCCTACAATTTTTTGTTAGCCTTCTTTCATAGTCGTAAGTTCCCAACAATATTGAGTGGAGGTGATGTGTATGGCGAAGGACCCCGTATGTAATATGACCGTGGATGAGCAGAAAGCTGCAGCTACCAGCATGTACAAGGGTACAACGTATTATTTTTGCGCAAAAATCTGCAAGGAGAAGTTTGATAAGGATCCTGAGAAGTTTGTTGCACAAGAGAAGAAGTAAGAGGCAACAATAAACACGGGAAGAAAACAAGGAGGAACGATGAAAAAGTGGGTTATTTGTTTACTGGCAATATTTGTAGTTACAGTTCCGTTGTATGCTGAGACGGCTGCCCCTCAGCAACAGACAGGGGAAGCTGCTTCTCCCGGCGGGCAGCAGATGCAGATGAAGTGTCCTATGATGCAGATGCAAGGGCAAGGGATGATGCCAGGCGGGCAGCAGATGCAGGGACAGGGCATGATGCAGATGTGTCCAAAGATGTGTCCAAAGATGGGGCACGGTATGATGGCACGGGATATGATGCAGATGATGATGGATATGATCAAGATGCAGCAGAAGATGATCAGAGGCTTGAGTCCTGTCGAGAAAAAGGAGATGTTGAAGGACGCAGATAAGATGATCGAAAGACTGGAAAAAATGATGTCCGACATGAGAGGAATGATGATGCACGGCATGATGGAACAACCAGCTCCGGCGCCATCGAAAGAACCAGAAAGTAAAGAGACTGAAAAGGAAACTACCCCCAAGGCTGATCCACACAAACACTAAGAGATTAAATTGCCCTGACAATCAGGGTATACAGAGGGTCTCAAAATCAGAGATATTTTGAGACCTTTTCTTTTAAAGGGAGGCAAAATGGAAGTTACTGACCCCGTCTGCAAGATGGTCATAGAAGACAAGGATGCAGTTGCTACTTCCCTCTATAAAGGAAAAACATATTATTTCTGCTCGATGCCCTGCAAAGAAGATTTCGACAGGAACCCCGAATCCTACCTGATGCCTGCTGCAGTATCAATGACCGCAATAGTCAGTGGTGATATGGCGAAAGACCCGATATGCGGGATGGTTATCCCGAAGGACCGTTCGATCAAGCGGGTCGTGGGCGGAAGGGAATATTATTTCTGTAGTGAGAGCTGCGTGAAGACCTTCGAGGCCCCTGAGAGGGAGTTGAAGGATATGAAAAGAAGGGTGACCATTGCCCTGACCGGTGTTCTTGCGCTGGCAGTCCTGCGGGCTGCGCTGTTCCTCGGGCTTGCAGCAGGCGCCACTGTTCTCACATGGATCCCGTTCCCCTGGCTTCCCTGGTTCAATGCAGGCGTGTGGCTGTTTATTATTACCACACCCATCATGGTCTTCGGTGGCAAGGGGTTCTTTGTCGGCGCGTATCAAGCAATCAGGCAGCGTGTTGCCAACATGGACCTTCTTATCGCGCTCGGAACATCAACCGCCTATCTTTACAGTGCCTTTGTGATATTTTTCCCCGGGGTGCTGCCGGTGAAAGAATCTGATGTGTATTTTGATGTGTCGGCAATCATCATCGCATTTGTCCTCCTCGGGAAGTACATGGAAGAGATTATCAAGAAAAGAAGTTCTGCTGCCATCCGAAAGCTCCTCGATCTTAGACCGCAGACAGCGAGGGTGATCAGAGATGGAGTTGAAACAGAGATACCTGCGGAGCAGATTATGCTGGACGAGTCGATAGTTGTCAGGCCGGGTGAGAAAATTCCGACCGACGGGTCCGTAACCGAAGGCCATTCTTCAGTTGATGAAAAACTGCTTACCGGTGAAAGTCTGCCTGTAGAAAAAAAATCAGGTGATGAGGTAATCGGGGGAACAATTAATAAAGTAGGTACATTCAAATTCAAGGCAACGAGAGTCGGATCGGATACTACCTTAAACCAGATCATTAAAATGGTGGAAGAGGCACAAGCATCGACCGCAAATATACAACGAATTGCCGATAAGGTTGCATCCTATTTCGTCCCCGCAGTCATCAGTGTTGCTTTTTTCTCCGCTGCAGGATGGTCTCTTTACGGAAATTATACATCGGCTCTCCTATCGTTTGTTGCAGTCCTGATTATCGCCTGCCCGTGTGCTCTCGGCATTGCAACACCTGCAGCACTGATGGTTGGGGTCGGTAAAGGCGCCGAACTCGGGATACTGATCCGGGGTGCGGAGTACCTCGAAAGGGCTGAAAAACTGAATGCAGTAGTGTTCGACAAGACCGGGACGCTCACGAAAGGGGAGCCGGAAGTGACAGGGATAATCACCTTTGATTTGAGAGAAGAAGATCTCCTTCTTTTCGCAGCGACTGCTGAGAAGGGCTCCGAACATCCTCTCGCAGAAGCCATCCTCAGAAAGGCGGAGATGGCAGGGCTTTCAATCCCCGATGCAGAAGCATTCGAAGCCATACCGGGTCACGGCGTCAGAGTGAGCATCAACGGGAAAGAAGTCTTGATAGGAAACCGAAGGCTTATGAAAGACAAAGGAGTGCGGATCGAGGAGAAAGAAAAGATTATTTCAGTGCTTGAAGAAAAGGGAAACACGGTGATGCTTGTTGCAGAAGACGGACAACTCAGGGGAATGATCGCAGTGGCGGATACCTTAAAGGAAAACGCTGAAGAAGTTGTCAAGGGACTGAAGTCAGAAGGTGTTCAGGTGATTATGCTTACGGGAGACAACGAGAAAACAGCCAGGGCAATAGGTGCGCAGGTAGGCATTGACAGGATTATTGCCAACGTTCTTCCCGGTGATAAGGCGAAGATTATAAAGGAACTCCAGTCGGAAGGGAAGGTGGTTGCGATGGTTGGAGACGGCATCAACGATTCTCCTGCCCTTGCCCAGTCCGACATCGGTATTGCCATCGGAAGCGGTTCTGATGTGGCGAAAGAGACCGGCGGGATCATTCTCGTCAAGGACGATCTGAGAGACGTCATCACGAGCATCAAGCTCTCGAAGGCCACGATGAGGAAGATAAAACAAAACCTCTTCTGGGCATTTTTTTATAACACTGCAGCGATACCCTTGGCTGCCTTTGGTCTTCTGAATCCCATTATCGCAGCAGCAGCAATGTCGATCAGCTCGCTGAGTGTTGTGACGAATTCGGCATTGCTGAAAAGGGCAAAGATTTAAAATACACGGAGGCTTCTATGAGGAAATTCATTTATGCTCAAATAGGGTTTTTACCTCATTCATCAATTCGTTGATATCCTTGAACTGACGGTATACAGAGGCAAAACGCACATAGGCAACTTTATCGAGTTCCTTTAATGAAGACATCACCTCTTCACCAACCCACGTGCTTTG
>JAGSYM010000118.1 GCA_018262395.1 Nitrospirota bacterium
AGATTCGTCCTTTTTACTTTTTATAAGCTTTTTCATTCTTTCAACAGCCCAGGAGATATTCACTGCCGTTGGACGTGTAGAGAGCATTTCATAGAAAACCGGCTCGATGGCTTTCATAAACTGTTCGGAAGTCGTCGAATGTATATCCTGTGCAGCCAGTGCAATGCCCATTGCTGCGGCTATACCAATAGCAGGTGCGCCGCGTATCCGGAGCTTCCTGATACCATCTGCCACCATCAGGTAATCAGTACAGACGATATACGTAACTTCAAAAGGGAGCTTTGACTGATCAAGCATCATGACTTTCCCGTCTACCCATTCGATTGATTTAATCATGTCAGATCCCTTTTGGAACAAAGACGGTGATTACGAAGAAGATCGCGAGCGCGGTTATTGCACTAACCGTTCCCCAGGATATTATGTTGTAAAATTTTGGATTGACATATTCACCCATGATCTTCCTGTTGTTCACAAGGGAGAGCGCGTACATGAGCACAAAGGGAAGAAGGATGCCGTTGAGGACTGACGAGAGTACCATCAGGAAAACCAGGGGTGCGTCAGGGATGAGGATAACGATGACGGCAATCACAATCATGAAGGTATAAATCCACATGAACTGGGGAGCATCACTGAATGTCTTGTTAACGCCCCTTTCCCATCCCATCGCCTCACAAATGTAATAGGACGTTGCGAGCGGTACGATGATGGCGCCGAGCAGCGATGCGTTTGCAAGGCATACGGCGAATATAAGGAACGCGTAATTGCCCGCAAGAGGTTTCAGTGCAAGGGCTGCCTCCGAGGCCTCGTTGATTCTCAGCCCGATCGGGAAGAGAGTTGTTGCACAGGTGACGATGATGAAAAAGGATACGATATCCGTAATGCTGCATCCGATCAGGACATCGAGGCGTGACGCCCTGTATTCCTCCTTTGTAATCCCTTTTTCCGCTATAGAAGACTGAAGATAGAACTGCATCCACGGCGTTATCGTGGTTCCGATAATCGCGATGCTCAGCATAATAAACTCAGAATTCCATTGCATATGCGGAACAAAAGTTGACGAGATGACCCGAGACCAGTCCGGTTTCGCCATGAACCCCGAAAGGACATATCCGAAGTAGAGCAGGCATGCAAACAGGAGAATGCGCTCAACAAACCGGTAACTCCCCCGCACGACCAGAATCCAGATAAAGACCGCACCGAGAGGAACCATAAAGTACTTGCTGAAACCGAGAATTTCCATGCTTGCAGCCCACCCGGCAAAGTTGGCGACCGTCGTCCCGAAATTGGCGATAAAGAGGATTGTCATCATGTAGAAGGTTGACCTGACTCCGTAGTGCTCCCGTATCAGATCAGATAGTCCTTTGCCGGTAACCGCGGCCATTCTTGCGACCATTTCCTGAATGACGATCAGGGCGACGGTTGTCGGAATCAGTGTCCAGAGGAGGGCATATCCGAACCGAGCACCGGCTACTGAATAAGTTGTGATACCGCTTGCGTCGTTGTCGATGTTTGCGGTGATGATGCCCGGCCCCATGATTGACAGGAAGATGGCGATTCTTCTCCAGATGCTCATACCTTCCTCCTGGTGCGTTTCGCCGGCGAGGGGAGAATTCTGTCTACAACATCGTCAATCGTAACAATACCGAGCATATATCCTTCAGAATCAACGACCGGGATTGCAACGAGATTGTATTTAGCGACGATCTCGGCGACAGCCATTTCGTCTGTTTCGGGCGATACGATTTTGAGCTTTGTCTTCATGATATCAGAGAGCCTGACATCAGGCGGCGCAAGAAGAAGATCCCGCAATGAGATGACACCCATGATTTTTTCATCGGCATCGGTAACATAAAGATAGTAGACCGTTTCGACCTCCTCCGCATCTATCCGGAATTTCTCTATAGCATCTTTCACCAGGAGTTCCGGCGGGTAGGCGATGAATTCATTCGTCATCAATCCTCCGGCAGTATCTTCTTCATGACTCAGGAGTTCCTGGATATCCTCGGCTTCGTCCTTGTCAATATGCTCAAGAATCTCCTTGGCCTTGTCGACCGAAAGGTCACTCAGGACATCAGCTGCGTCGTCCGGGGGCATCTCCTCGATAATATCGGCCGCGGAGTCCGTGTCCATGCCGGTTATAATCGCTGCCTGCACATCGGGCTCCATCTCGGAAAGGGCCTCGGCAGCCGTCTCAACATCAAGTCCCTTAAAGAAGGAAGCCCCTTCCTTATGCGAGACCTGGCTGATAATATCGGCGATATCAGCAGGATGAAGCTCTGAGACCATCTGTCTCGGCACCGTGAGAGATATCTTGGTCAGTTTCGGTTCGAGCGGCTGCATATAATTCCAGCTGATGAGATTATAGGGAAGATGCTTTTTAAAGAGCCTCATCATATCCTCGCCGCCTCTTTCAACCCCGAGCCTGCGCATGATACCCCTCATGCCCACATCAACAGCAACGAGAATGGCCGCTGAATCAAACCCTTCAAGCTTTACATCGTTTACCCTGACAACTTTTGCTCCGTTTGCATCAACAATCTGTTTATCAAAGATGTCCCTGACAATAAGGAGGTCTGTTTCGCTGTAGTCATAGTGGCGCAGAACATCGCTGTAAATCTGTGCGGATATAATTCTCTTATTGAATATGTTCAGGTCATTCCAGGGAAGATTAAACAGCTTTTTCTTCTTTTCAATAATAAGAGCGGACACCTTCGGAAACGGCTCGCCCTTAATCATGACAATATCGCGCACTTTACCCAGTTCCTCGCCCTTCGGGTCAAGTACCGGTTTTTTCAGTAGATCGCTGACAAAGAGTTCACCAAAAAAAGGCACGTCTTCACTCCGATGAAAAATTTCACATGGTATTTACAATTCCTGGGAATTTGAAATGAGAAATTCAGCTTCTAAAGTATAGCTCAGTAAATTTTATTTCAGCAATATGAAAATACAATCAGGTCGGACGAATACTGAAGTCGATATCATTCCCCGCTGTTACTTCTGCAATTTCTTGGCTATGTAGATTCTAAGAGGACATCGACAGAGGTGCATAAGACCCAAAGCCATGGAGAATGTGCACGCCTTCGGATTTTTTTCAAGACATTCGAGAAATGACTCTATTCCGATATCTCTGGCCCTGCAGAGGTTGTCGAATCCCGATTTATAGCATTGGAATGCCTTCGGACACTCTATGCCTCCAAGCATATTCTCTATCTGTTTCTTCATACCTTTTTCCATTTCGTTCATATTATAATGAAAAATTAATAAATTTCAGAGGTTTCACGATGGACAAGCTGATTATTCATGGCGGCAAGAGACTCAGGGGCGAAGTTACCATAAGCGGGGCAAAGAATGCGGCACTGCCGATTATGGCTGCGTCGCTTCTGTCTTCCGGATATTCTACTCTCCACAAGGTGCCGAACCTGAGAGACATTATGACGATGGGAAGACTCCTCGCAAATCTTGGGGCAGGGTTTCATTATGAGGACCAGAAGGCAATTATCAATACGGAAAAAATCAGGATCTTCGAAGCACCCTATGATCTTGTCCGGACTATGCGGGCGTCCATACTTGTTCTCGGACCTCTGCTATCTAAATTTGGCCGAGCAAAGGTATCTTTGCCGGGTGGGTGCGCTATCGGTGCCAGGCCGATCAATCTCCATCTGATGGGTCTTGAGAAAATGGGGGCAGAGGTGAAACT
Source organism: Nitrospirota bacterium (assembly GCA_018262395.1). The sequence goes on from JAGSYM010000118.1 coordinate 3,698, forward strand.
TGAGTCCGGTTATGTGATTGCCAGGGCGAAGAGACTGCGTGGGACATCCATTTATTTTGATATGCCTACGGTTACCGGAACGGAAAATCTGATGATGGCTGCGGCACTTGCAAAAGGTACAACCCGTATTGAGAATGCTGCTCGGGAACCTGAAGTCGAAGATTTTGCGCGGGCACTCATTTCGATGGGCTCCCGGATAAAAGGGGTTGGAGAGAGCATTGTTGAGATTGAAGGTGTTGATGAATTGAGGCCAATGGACTATTCAATCATCCCGGACAGGATAGAAGCCGGTACATTCATGACAATCGCCGGCATTACTAACGGTGATATAACGCTGAGAGAGTGCAGAATTGAGCATCTTGATGCTCTTTTGATGAAACTGAGAGAGGCCGGAATGAGGTTTGAGAACAGAGAGAAAGGTCTTCGCGTACTTGGACCTGAACGACCGAAATCTACCAATATCAAAACCATGCCCTATCCCGGATTCCCTACTGATATGCAGGCACAGTTTATGGCCCTCATGTCTGTTGCTGACGGTACGAGCATCATTAAGGAGACAATATTCGAGAATCGGTTCATGCATGTTGCTGAACTCATGAGGATGGGAGCGGATATCGTGGTGGATGGTGGAATTTCGACTGTTAAGGGGATAGGCAAACTGAAGGCTGCTCCTCTTATGGCTACCGATTTACGCGCAAGTGCGTCCCTTATCGTTGCAGCGCTTGCAGCTAAGGGCGAAACAGAAATTCGCAGGATTTATCACCTCGACAGGGGATATGAAAGGATGGAAGAAAAGCTCCGGAAAATCGGTGCAGATGTGAAGAGAGTCAAAGAACAATAAACAGTTGGAAGAAGATCGTACCTACTTTGGGCTCACATGTTTTCCATAGTTTTGCATTATCTGTTCTGCAAAATTTCTCATTTCGTGATATGAAAGCATGCGATTATCAAAAGAAACCGAACTGAGGATGACTACATCATCCGCGTTTTCGAATTCCAAAACATATGTCTTATGCAGGTCTGTAACAGGATCTTTGAACCCCGTTTTAAGAATCCAAAGCGTATCACTCTTTTTCTCCCATGCTTTATCAGTTTGTATTCCCATTAAGAACTCGGTCAATCTCATTGACAAATTGAAAGTCCCTGTTTCAGTTTTAATTACTACGGTACTATTCATGACATCTGAGGGCGGACCG
>JAGSYM010000119.1 GCA_018262395.1 Nitrospirota bacterium
AAGTGGATTAAGGAAATTAAGGCAAATTCTGATTTTCAGGAACTCGGGATGCTTCTTGTTCACAACGGGGTCGTTCGGGCTACCTCGAAGGATGGGAAACCTGTCAAAGGAATGCATCTTTCTTATGACAAAGAAAAATTAACACACCTTGTGGACGAATTCACGAGAAAGGAAGGCATCACTGCAATAAAGGTCTGGATAAATGAAGGGAAACTCTCTGTCGGAGACGACATCATGTATGCACTCGTTGCGGGGAGATTCAGAACATATGTGATACCTGTACTTGAGCAACTTGTTTCCAGGATTAAAAAGGAGATTGTTTCTGAAGTAGAATTTGTTTGAACCGTGAATTGCACTTTTTGACGTTCACGGAATGTATGTATCGATTTCTCAGAAGTAAGAAGACGTCTTCCTGAGGTTTTCAACCACCTGCTTGATATGGTAAACCCCGCGGATGTCGAATTCTCCCATCCTTGTTTTCAGCAGGAGGGATCCGACGCGAAAAGGCGCCTCAATCATATTCTGTTTAAAAGAGACTTCGTGAATATCCGACACCAGAATAAACTTTTCTTTTCGGATAAGATGACCGGTCAGCAGGCGTATCCGGGTCGAGTCTATTTCATAGTAACTCATAATATTCCACAGCAATACACGTATGCCATAGATCAGAAAAGGAACTGACAGTATTTTCTCGTAAGGCAGATTATGAAGAAAATTAATCCGTGGAATATTCAGGAGCATGATGAGATCCACAATTTTTTTGGAGATGACGGGAGAATTCTTCATTAACCAGTAAGAAAGACCAAAGCATATACAATACATAAAAAGAAACGATACCGGTGAGGGCTTATGTCTATAATGAAAATCTGATTTTTCCAATCAGGAGTCCCTCTGTCTTCAACAGACGCAATGAATACACTATATGGCGGGGTGGACGGGACTTGAACCCGCGACCTCTGGCTTGACAGGCCAGCGTTCTAACCAAGCTGAACTACCACCCCGTATAAATATTGTCACTGGTAGGCGGAACAGGGCTTGAACCTGTGACATCAGCCTTGTAAGGGCTGCGCTCTCCCAACTGAGCTATCCGCCCAAGAATTAATTTTATACACTATAAAAAGCTGTTTTGTCAATTGCAGCATGCGAGAAACAGGATGTTTTTGACGAAGATTTGTGCCTGAGGACAGAAACTGCTTTACCTGAAAAAAGATTTTGTGTTAAGGTGATATAAGCTTTATGATAGGTTGATTCTTTTATGATATAAGAACTGCTGTTCTGAATACGTAGTGAAGGGCGATTCGGAAATTTTCCGAATCGCCCTTCATAGTCAGAAAGGAGCCCCGACATGCTGGTCATCGGTGAAAAGCTGAGCATTATAGCAAAAAGAGTTCGCGAAGCAATGATGCAGAGAGACAAATCACCGATACAGGATATCGCAATTGCACAGTGGAAGGCAGGTGCGGGCATGATAGATGCGAATATTGGCCCTGCAGAGGATGGCGGAGAAGCATTAATGCAGTGGGCAATCACAACAATTCAGGAAGCGGTTCCGCTGCCGGTGTGCCTTGATACAACAAATTACCGGGCCATCGAAGCCGGGCTCACGGTACATAACAACCAGTGGGGAAGACCCCTGATCAATTCAACATCGAACGATCCGGAACGATTTCCCATGCTTGAACTTGCTGCAAAATATCATGCCCAGATTATCGGTCTGACGGTGGGTAAGGGGGGGCTTCCCGCGGATGCTGAAGAAAGGGCTGCCATTGCTGCTGAGATTATGGGGCGTGCTGCAGAGTTTGGTGTCCCGCTGGAGGATGTATATCTGGATCCGCTCGTGCTCCAGATAGCAACGTCCCAGGATCATGCCCTGAAAGTCGTGAAGGCTGTCAGGATGTTTCAGGAATTAAATGATCCACCGATGAAGACTGTTGTGGGACTCAGCAATATCTCGAATGGCTGTCCGAAGCATGTGAGGCCGATCATGAACAATTACTATCTGTCTCTCTTACTCTACGAAGGTCTCACTGCTGCAATAGCTGACCCGCACGAAATTTCACAAACGATAAAGACGATTGATGTGATAGTGGGCAATACCTTGTACGCCCATTCGTATCTGGAAATGTAAACAAGCAGGGTCTAAGGATGCGAGGATTCACGTGGAAGAGCCTTTAAACACTTGGCCCATTGACCCCTCGAATCCCTGAATCTTTTATTTTGAGGAGGTGTCATGTCCTTCACACCACCAAAAGAGACATTTACCGGTAAGGTTTATCCTGTCACAATAGGTTCACCTCCCCGGGAGGTCACCTTTGGCGGCGAAAATGTGCTGCCATTCCATATATATGAAGGTTCGGCACCACATAAGCCGGTTATAGCATATGAAGTCCAGGATATTGTTCCTGACGACTGGCCCCAGGAGGTTCAGAAACCGTATGCAGATGTCATGAACAATCCTGTTGCATGGGCAACGTATTGCCGGGATACATTAAAGGCCGAGACCATTGCTCTCAGGCTTGCAGGGACCCATCCGGACAGGGCAGACCGTTCGCCTGAAGATGCTGCTGCAACGGTGCGGGAAGTGCTTTCAGCGATTGATATCCCCTGCATTATACTCGGCAGTAACCACGCAGAAAAGGATGCATCTGTTCTTGTGGCAGCAGCCGAGGCTGCCAAGGACAGGAATTGCATTATTGGGAAAGCCCAGGAGGCGAATTATAAGACTATCGCCGCTGCTGCGATGGCAAACAATCACAAGCTTGTAGCAATGTCGGAGCTGGATATTAATCTTTCTAAGCAGCTGAACATCCTCATCACACAGATGGGGTTTGAAAAAGAGAGAATTATCATTGATCCAATGTGTTCGGCTCTCGGGTACGGGCTTGAATACACCTATTCTGTAATGGAGAGGATCCGTCTTGCAGCCCTTGCCCAGAATGACCAGACCATGCAAGAGCCGATTCTCGGTGATGTCGGGATGTATGTATGGAAGGTAAAGGAAACACAGGCGGTTGAAGCCGATGTGCCGCAATGGGGGAACCTCGAAGAACGGGGTATTGCATGGGAGGCTGTTACAGCCATGTCTCTTCTTTTGGCAGGTGCCGATCTCCTTATCATGAGACATCCGAAGGCAGTTGAAGCAGTGAAAAAAGTGATCGAAGAATTGATGTAACGGAATAAACTCTAAATCCAAAATGCAAATTCTAAACAATAGTGAAAAAAAGGACAAAGCTGTTTTTAAACTTTCAGATATTGAAATTGTTTAGATATTAGGATTTCGTATTTAGGATTTACTGAGGAGGTTGTTCATGGCTTTAACCGGTGTTGAGATATTCAAACTCCTTCCGAAAACAAACTGCAAGAAATGCGGATTCCCCACATGTCTGGCCTTTGCAATGAAGCTTGCACAGAGACAGGCATCTCTTGATTTGTGTCCTGATGTTTCTGATGAGGCAAGACAGAAGCTTGGTGAGGCATCAGCTCCGCCGGTGCGGCCGATCGTCCTCGGTGTCGGGGAAAGAGCGGTGAAGATAGGTGAAGAGACTGTGCTGTTCAGACATGAAAAACGGTTTGTGAACCCATGCGCTTTCGCGCTTGAAGTGAAAGATACGCTGACAGACGAAGAAATCAGGAACAAAATTGAGGAGGTCCTTCAGTCAGAAATTGACAGGGTAGGGCAGAAACTCAGGATTGACGCACTGGCGCTCGTGAATGATTCTCACGATGCGGTGAGATTTGAGAGCGCAGCTTCGGTTGTGGCATCCAGTGCATCCTCTGTTCCTGTAATCCTGTGCACGACGAACCCCCAGGCTGCTGAAGGTGCGGTCAAGATGTTTGCTGACAGGAAACCGATCATCCATGGACTAAATTCAGAAAATATGGAGCCCATGGCAGCTGTTGCAAAGACGTGGAAAGCTACGCTTGGCGTATCTGCAACGGGACTGGACGAACTTGCACAGCTTACGGAAAAGGCAAAATCGATCGGTATCGATGATATGGTAATTGATTCGGGGGCACGGAAGGCGAAGGAAATCCACGAGCGTAATACGCTTATCAGAAGATCTGCCGTAAAGAAAAATTTCAAGCCACTCGGTTATCCCGTGATAACATTCGCACAGCGTGAAGACAGTCTCTTTGAAACACTGATTGCATCGATCGGGATCGCTAAATACTCTTCGATAATCGTCCTGAGCAGCATCGCAAAATGGAAAAACCTTGCTCTCTTTACGCTTAGACAGAATATTTACACTGATCCACAGGTCCCCATGCAGGTGGAGCAGAAAATTTATAAGATCGGTGAGCCAACTGCGGAATCTCCCTTGTTTGTCACGACGAATTTTTCACTCACCTATTTTATTGTCTCGGGTGAGATAGAAAACAGTAAGACGCCGGGGTATTTAGCTGTCATGGACTGTGAGGGCCTCTCGGTGTTGACGGCATGGGCAGCAGGAAAATTTACCGCCTCGAAGATTACCCAGTTCATAAAGGAGAGCGGCATAGAGAGTCAGATCCGGCACAGGGAACTGATCATTCCCGGTTATGTAGCGATATTGAGCGGTGCTATCGAGGATAAGCTTGAGGGATGGAAGATTACGGTTGGTCCTCGTGAGGCGAACGGAATCCCTGCATTCCTGAAATCGAAAAACAGTAGTCAGTAGACAGTAGGTAGGAGATTGAACACAAGAAATCGTGATAAGACGTCTACGGAGAGGTTTTTTCCCGGTCTACTACCTACTCTCTGCTACTTGCTGATAAAGGGGGGTAATTATGTCTAAGCTCATAGCCTCGGCGGTGATAAGAGGTGCTCAGAAAATTACCAAAGAGGCTGAAGAAATGCTCGAAAAGGCTATTACTGATAAGGGAAAACAATTTTCATTTGAATTCCCGGATAC
>JAGSYM010000120.1 GCA_018262395.1 Nitrospirota bacterium
AATGAAGCAGGCAATATAAGGGCTGAGGACATAAAAAAGGTCCTGGATATACAGAAAGCTGAGGGTATGAAACGAAGGTTTGGAGAGGTTTTGATGGATGAAGAGGGCATTGCCGAAGGAGATATTTTCAGGGCCTTGTCCACGCAGTTTAAGATGCCGCTTATTGCAATGGAAGATTTCCCCGAGACACTCCCGATTGAGAAAATTTCCTTTGATTTTCTTGAGAAAAACCTTATTATGCCTCTTGAATTGAAAGGTAATGATCTTAAAATAGCAATCGGGGACCCGACTAATATTGAAGCGCTTGAGTCTCTAAAGGCTTCCTATGAATATGTTATCTCTGTAGTTCTTGCCAAAAAATCCGAGATGCTTCAGCATCTTCAGCAGCTTCATGGATCGAGAAGCGCTGTAATGCAAAGACTTATAGAGGACACTGCCGAGGACGAGCTCTCAGGGACTGATCTGTCAGGGGAGATAAGCCACCTGAGGGACCTTGCTCAGGAAAAAGGGATCATACAACTGGTAAACCTTCTGATGGGAAATGCTGTAAATGACCGGGCGAGTGATATACATGTTGAGCCTGGTGAATACAATGTCAGGGTGCGCTACAGGATTGACGGCCTGCTCTATGAAAAAGAGACCCTTCCAGTCAGGATGTATTCCGCTGTCATATCGAGGATAAAACTGCTTTCACAGATGAATATAGCTGAGAGAAGGCTTCCTCAGGACGGCAGGATAAAGGTGACGTTCTCCGGCAAGACCATAGACATAAGGGTATCCACAATTCCTACGATATTCGGCGAGAGTGTCGTCATGAGGCTTCTTGATAAAGAGACTTCATTTATCACGCTTGAAGAAATAGGCTTTGACCGGACGCTCCTTGATATTTATGAGGACGTTATACTGAAGCCATACGGCATGATACTGATTACAGGGCCTACAGGCAGCGGGAAGTCAACCACTCTTTACGCTTCTCTGGCAAGAATTAACACACCGGAAAAGAAGATCATAACAGTAGAAGAACCAGTGGAATACCTGATGCAGGGCATCACTCAAATACAGGTAAGGACCAAGATCGGTCTTACCTTTGCCACTGGGCTCCGGCATATTGTCAGACAGGACCCCGACGTAATAATGGTCGGCGAGATACGTGACATGGAAACTGCGAATATAGGGATTCATGCTTCACTTACAGGGCATCTGCTTTTCAGTACCCTCCATACCAATGATGCTCCCGGGGCGATTACAAGACTTATGGACATGGGTGTCGAAAACTATCTTGTTGCTTCCACCCTGGTATGCGTAATGGCCCAGAGACTTGTCAGGAGAATATGCCAGCACTGCAAAGTGAAAAAGGATGTCTCAGGAGACATATTGAACAAATTTGACAGCAGCGTAAAAGAAGTGTGGGTAGGTAGCGGCTGTGATTATTGTTCCGGCACTGGATACAGGGGCAGGATCGGGATTTTTGAGGTACTGCCTATAGGGAGTGAAATCAGGGACCTCATCATGAGTCGTGCCACATCAAAAGAGATCAAAGACAAGGCTATCGCCATGGGGATGAGAACACTCAGACAGGATGGCATAGAAAAAGTCAAAAGAGGTCTCACCACAATAGACGAGGTGCTTCGTGTTACCCAGGTGGAAATGTGAAGCAGAGGTTTAATTCGCAATTCACTGTTTACTATTCGTTGTCCAGTGAAAAAGGGATTGCCCTTATGATGGTCCTCTGGGTTTTGGTCCTGCTAAGCATCATCTCCCTGAATTATTTCAATTCAAACAGATGGAATACCGCCAGCACAAGGAACCTCAAAGAAGAGACACTTTCCTATTATATGGCGATGTCAGGATATCAGGAAGCAGTCAACTATATACTGTCGGATAAAGACATAAGTATCGATTTTCTCGATAATGAAGGGAACTTCTGGACAGATACTAATGACAACACGCAGCCGGTAACGGGCTTGAGAACAACAGAGGATGGAGAGATCGACATAAAGATCATTGATGAAAATGCTAAGATAAATATTAATTCTGCGGATGCGTTGCGACTTACAAATGTTTTTTCATGGGCAGGCATTCCGGATGATGCAATAACCGAGATAAATGATTCAATTATAGATTGGAGAGACGCTGATAGCGAGCATCATCTTTCAGGGGCCGAGGACGAGTATTACGAAGGGCTTGAAGATTCTTATACTGCTAAGAACCTGCCTTTTGACATACCTGAAGAATTGGCGCTGATCAAGGGAATGCAGCCTGAATATTTTAAGGATAATGGCGATGGAAGATCATTGCTGAGTTTAATAACCACTTTCGGAGGTAATAGTATAAACATCAATACTGTTTCTAGAGAGGTTATGGCGATTTTAGGATTTAATGATGACGAAATAGAAGCGGTCATGAAACAAAGGACCAGGGAATCAGGGGGGTTCAGGTTCATACCGCCGGAGTTTGCTGCAAAAGGGGTAAATGCGATTGCTTCGCAAATTTTCAGGATTGAGGTGCTGGCAAGGCAGAAAGACAGCAAACGGGCAGTAAAGATTGTCGCAGTCGTCAACAGAATGACCGATACATCAGGATTTAAAGTCCTGACAATTTATTGGAGAGAAGATGCCGAAAATATTAGGGGTTAACTTTGATTCCGGAAGTCTCAACGCTTCCCTGATAGATTCCACATTCAGAGCAGTGAAGCATATTAAGACAGAGAGAGCGGTCCTGCCTGAAAACAGGGAGGAGAGAAACAGTGCAATGGCCGCTATTTTGACGAAGTGGCAGAAAGAATATATGCCTAAAGGAGTCGTGATCGGCTTGACGCTTCAAAACTTTTCCTGGCGGACCATTGAGATGCCGTCAATGAAAAGAGCGGACATGCACAAGGCCCTTTTATTTGAACTCGAAAAATATCTGCCATTGCCGGTAGACGAATATGTGTATGATTTTTTAGTCACAGGAAGTGGAAAAACAGGCCCTAATATGTTAAAGATTCTGGTCTTCTCAATAAAAAAAGAAACCCTGAACGCTTTATTGAAAATCGTAAAAGAGGCCGGGCTGGAGATACTTTCTGTGAGGTGCAGCACAATTGATATTTTATCAGGTGTTATGGATATCTCCGGAGAGAAAAAGCTGGCAGGTGTCTTTGTGAATTCAACGGATGATGCCTACGAGATAGCCGGTCTGCATGATTCACTTCCTTTATATATGAAAAGAGTCTCGAAAGCTGCTGATGTGAAAGATGAGATAGAAGGGCTTGCCATGAGTTATCCCGGCCGCCTTTATGCCGCCGGCCCTATGGAACAGTCAGTCCTCGGTAATCTTGATAGCAGAAAGTTCCAGCTTCTCACTGCAGACCTGCTCGCATCATCATTTGTGAAGAAGACATCTCTTGAACTCAATTTCCTTCCTTATGAATTTGTAAAACCCAAAAAAGACTATTATCCTTATATCATAGGCGGTTTTGCTGCTGCCACCATTCTGATTTTTTTCTTTACAGGATTAATAACCTATTATAAAGACAAGCGTGCTTCAGAGAAGATCGAAAAAAAGATAGCGAAGATCAAGAGCAAGGCCTCGGGGATGATGGAAACACAGAAAAAAATGGACCTGTTGCAGGGTGACAGGAAGATATTGACAGACTTTCTCAGCAAGAGTAACCAGCCGGTCAGGATTATAAGCACTTTGAGCAAGACGCTGCCATCCAATGCGTGGCTTATCAACCTTTCTATTGACGATAAGGGAAGAGTGGAGATGGAAGGTTTTTCCCCCATGACCGCTGACCTCATTGTGGCTTTGGAGAAATCGAAGGCCTTTAAAAACATCTCGTTCTCTGCCCCTATTATTTCAAAAGACCGTGTAGAGAGATTTGCCTTAAAAATGGAGGTTGAGGGATTTTGAAAAAAAACAGGTATCTTATCCTTGCATTACTTTGTATCTGTTCTGTGTATCTGTTTGAGACATATTTTTTGACGCCCGCAAGTGAGAATTATCGTGAAGCCTTAGCTAAAAAATACAAAACGCTTCAGCAATATCAATCTGTTGTAAAAGGGGCGGAAGCTACGGAAGATGGGCTCAAGGCCCTTAACGATGATGTGAAGAACCTTGAAAAAAGACTTATTACAGAAAAATCTGATTTTTTGGCATCTGCGAAAATTCAGAAAGAAATTGCCGAACTTACAAAAAAGGCAGGTTTGAATGTGGCCACGATACGCCCCATGAATGAGGTGAAGCTCAACGGTTACCGTATCATTCAGATATATTTTGAAGGAAATGGCGATATAAAGCAGGTAAGCGAATTCCTTAAATTGGTTGAATCTGATGCTTTGATGTTGAAAATTGATAAGCTGTCACTTAATATAATTAATATGCAGAATACTGATGATCTGAAGTTTAAGATACAGATATCGGGTCTGAGCAAGACATGATCAGAAAACATTTTATGCTTGCAACGGTCTTATTGCTGTTCCTTTACACTGTCTGGAATCTTTATTCCGAGGCACTCGTTTATGACCCAATGTCTGTAATTTCACTGAAACAACCTAAATTGCAGGAATCAAAAGGGAGTGTATCCAAATACAGCACTGCCTGGAGCAGTGATATACAGGGGAAAAATCTCTTTAGCCCCATCAGGGGACCAAAGCCACCACCACCACCACCACCACCGCCGCCGCCGCCGCCACCTCCAAAGAGGCCTGAACTTTCACTTAATGGTATTGTTCAGCATCCATCCGGTGAGTACGTGGGGTATCTTGAGATAGACAAGACTATGGCGGCCCCTGTAAGGAAGGGCGATAAGATCGGAGACATTGAAGTTGTTGATATATCTGAAAGGAAAGTTGTGTTAAAATGGATGGGCCAAGATATTAATATGAGTATCGAACATATAAAAACAGT
>JAGSYM010000121.1 GCA_018262395.1 Nitrospirota bacterium
ACGCCACCCATCTGTTTCATAATGAAATTGTCCGGCACTGATAGACGCTTTCCCTTGAACTGCCGCCACAACTATTTCGTCACCAATGGTGTTGTTTTCGCCATAGATGCCGCTTATTTGCAGAGAATACCTGTTCCGGTTAAACAGCGGATTGAATTCGTTGAATGAAAGGTCTGACGGGCCTGCTCCTTCCAGGATATGGAGATTACTCTCAGCGAGATGAGGTTGTACCGGGTTGATGTTAATTGGTTGGAGCAGTTGCGACTGGAGCAGTTCACTCACCCTCGCAATTTCATGCCGTGGCAATACAGAATACGAGTCAGAGAGGAACCTGTGCCCTGAGAAATCAGCGGGATCAGTATTCACTGATTTCCATCCTTCCACAAGGGCAAGATCCTGGAAGCCCAGATCAGTATAAATCCGTCCAAGGCTCGCACTTCGTGCTGCAAGGTCTGCATCAAGCAGGAATTTAGAGCGATAGACCGCTCTGTTGTCATTCAGATCAATCGCCTTCTGCATCTCCTCCAATGCCTCTACAGGTCTATTCTGTGTCTGTTTCTTGATCGCTTCATAGAAGAACGGAGTCGGGTCTTTTGGATCGAACTCCTTCGCCATCCCGTACTGGTCATTCGCCATCTTGTCCTGTTTCTCCTCGTAGTAAGCCTTCCCGAGATAGCTCCTGAGGAGAGAGTTGTCAGGATCGAGGCTGACGGCTATTTCGATCTCCTTTCGTCCTTCCTCAAGACATCCTTTGCGGATCTTTGCAAGTCCGAGCCCAAGCCTCGGCAGCGGAGCTGCCTGATCAAGCTCTATCGCTTTCTCAAAAGCTGCCATCGCTTCCTTTATCTTTACCTGTGTGAGGTACGCAAATCCCAGAACGGTCTGTGTACGGGCTACATTCGGGTTCAGTTCAACAGCTTTGTTTGCTGCAGTGAGGGATTCATCGAGTCTTCCGAATGACTGCTCAATCTCGGCCAGTCTTGCCCATGCCAGAGCGTTTTCCGGTTCAACTTTCACCGCTTCCCTGAGGCTATTGAGAGCTCCTTTCAGATCAAACCTCGCCTGTTGGGCATAGGACATGGCTATATGGGCTGCTGCTGAGTTCTTGTCCGCCTGCACTGCTTTCCCTGATAGGTCAAGGGCCTTTTCCTTCTCATTCTGTGTCACTGCAATGGTGGATTGAAGTGAAAATGCCAGGCTGTTTTGGGGATCAAGTTTCAGGGCCTGCTCAATGTCTGACTTTGCTTCTTCTACACGGCCTACACGAAGAAGCGATGCTGCACGGTGCGTGTAGAACCGCGGATCAGTATCTTTCAGTCCTTCAGGATATTTATAGACAACAGGGGGATAGTATAGTGTCCATTGCACAGCATCACGCGGTCTCACCACGGTCTGCAAGACCGGAGCCTGATCTGCCTTTGCAAGTGCAGATTGTCCGCTCGTTAATGCCAAGCTGCCTGCCTTGTTTTCGGCAAGTACGCGGCCTTCGAATATCGAGAGGAATGTACCGTTGTCATCGACTCTTACGAGAAATTCCGTGCCTTCAACCGTCCCGTTCACAAATGGCGTGCTGACTTTCAATGACCGCGGCCACCGGCTGAAGAAATGGACAGCCCCTTTGATGAGATCTATGAGCGAGGCATTCTCTTTAACCCCGTTGAAGACGACGTGGGTATGCTGATCAACGCGGAGCACAGGACCATTGACAAGTTCAACGGCTGCCCGGCCGTTCGCATTTGCTCTGATAAGATAGCCTATGCAAATAGGATCGCCGAGATTCGCTTGAACCCATTCTGTATCAGCCGTTTTCTTTATCTGCACACTGCCCTGCACAGATACCACCTTGGCTACCCAATCCTTGCATGTGTCTGCGTAAGCGGCATGATCAGATTGAAAAATGCAGATGAGACTAAACAAGACGAAAATGCAAATGATTCGCTTCTTCATACCCATTCCCCCTTTTTTTGATTAGAACCCATTTCAAAAAATTTATTCTTCGTAAGTTCCTATCCTGTCGTCATTCCCGCGGAAGCGGGAATCCATGTTTTCCAAAACTTTAAGTGGCCCCCCGCCTCCGCGGGGTTGACGGATTTTTCGCAAAATGACAATTTTAAGATAGATTCTCCTTTATCTGAAAACAATTCCTTCTATTTACTTTCCATAAGAACCTCCCCTTTCCAGTCCTCCGCCGGTGGGTTCTCCCTGAACTGTTCACATAATTCGATATAGAATTGGGAAGGTCCATCCCCCCCTGACCTATTATTGATATCGCCAAATTTTAGAATGGCTTCATTCCAGTCCCGCCTTTTGAAAGCATCAAGAGCCTTTTCGAAGAGACTGCAGACTGTCCTCTGCTCCTCTGTAGCCTCTTCGTTCCGGCAAACCAGCTCAAATACCGTAGTAGGGTTTTTCTTTCCTTTCAGCAGAAATTTTCCGACCTTTCTAATCAGAACATTGTGACCCTTGGCGACGACTTCCCACGTAGCCAGGATATGGGTGCCAAGATATTTGTTCAACCCCTCTACCCTTGTGGCTGTATTGACCGTATCGCCCAATGGACGGTATTCATAGTGATCGAATGCCCCGATGCTGCCGATTGATATTTCGCCTGCATGGATGCCAATCCGGGTGGGCAGTTTCACCTCATCAGTGGATCTATTGAAATGGTCCAGCGCTCTTTCGATATCAAATGCTGCGAGGCATGCTCCATTGCAGATCGCGGAATCGGCCTGTTCTTGCTTCAGCCAAATGGCGAGCATCGAATCTCCCACAACATTCGAGATGTTTCCTCCGTGCTTCCTGACCGGCTCAAAAATCGCCCCATAATATTTGTTCATAAATTCTTTCAGTTTGAAGGGCTGCATTTTTTCGGCTAACCCAGTGTAGTGCTCCGCATCAGTGGACAGACAAATTCCGTACACAAATTTTTCACTCGCTTTGATCTTTTCGATGCCTTTAACGACCTCATTGACGATATCGGCAGGCAGGTAATAGCCAAAGGTTTCACTGATTTTCTGACGTTCTGTCTTCGTTTCAAAATATCTCCAGATTGCATTACCCGAAAGCGAGAGTGCTGACTGGAAAAAAACCGGGATTACAACAGGCAACCAGATACCGCTGGTCTTGAATAGTGAGAATGCGGTGAAAAGATATCCGGCAGTCACTCCCACTACTGCAAATGCAGAGACGTAGCCTCGTAAATACCTGCACAAAATGCCGATAGTCATTCCATAAAGTACTATCAAAAGTATGTGATTGACAGGGGAAAGCGGTCGGACAACCATGTCCTCGAGCATGTTTGCAAAGGCTGTCGCAGCTATTTCTACTCCGCTGAGATCCAATCCCTCTTCCTGAGAGAAGACTGTATAAAAACTTTCACTCTGCTCCGCCGGCGAGAATACCGAACGCCCAATAAAAACAGCCTTCCCCTTGAGGTTAAACGGTTTCTCCGCGCCGTCCCTGTTCTGCATATTGATAATCTCATGATAGGGGATTGTCTCGACAGTAAGGGGAGGACCGTAAAAGTTCAGATATTGACTGTTCTGACTACTTTGATACACTTGAATAAGTGATTTGATCATCCTGTATTCATTTTGATTCCCCAATAAAGGCTTGATGCTCTCGAGTTCAACCGTCATCCTCTCAGCGGTCTTTTTATTATTCAGAAATATCTCTCTTATCGTATGAATGACTTCGGCAACACGCCGGGTACTGATAACTGCTTCTGCACTGCTGGGTAAACGTTGAGACTCACGAGGATTTACCCTTGACAGCAAAGAAACAAACGTGTCGTATACCGGCATTGTGAAAAGCTGAAAGGCTACTACAGGGATCGTCGGCTTATCACCTGCAGCAGTCTTGAACGTCCAGTACTGATTCAGTTTGACCGGGGTCTTTGGCAGAGCAAAGGGTGCTATTGCCACTGCTGCATGGGCCAGTTGATCGGTCGGCGGGACTTCTTTGATGACGCTGACCTCACCCCTTCCACCCTTCAGGGTGATGTTCTGTGCTCTGAGGCACTCGCAGAGAACGACCGTCTGAGCTTTCCTGATCGATTCAGCAAAGATATGGTCCTCACGCGTTGAGCCGGGATCCAGGAAGCTTACGTCGAAAACGATAACAGAAGCCCGCGCTTTGACTAAATTCTCTACAAGAGTGGCATGAACACTGCGCGGCCATTTTTCAGGTCTCTCGGGTAGTTTAAGATTGTCTGCGGAGCTTTTATCTATAGCGACAACGACAACTTCTTTGGGCGCATTCCGCGCGCCTCTCAGATTGAATAATATATCAAGGCCGATATCTTCTTCGAGAAAAGAGCCAACAGGCAACAGGGTAACGATAAGCCCGCATAGGGCAATGAAGCAACCAAAGAGTAATGCTTTTGCGAGGCGAGAAATCTGCATCCCCCTTTAAACTGCTTTTTGCAGCGAAAACTGATTATCACCGAAGGAATATGAGCGTTTCAGGAAACTGTGTGCACATTGGTAAAACGAGATAACGGGAAATCAGTCCGTTACAATAAAACCTATACAGAACCCCTCGGTTATCATGAAAGCATAACCCATGAAAAATGTCAATTACTCAATGACCTTCACTTCTTAACCCCTTTTGATGGCTTCTCACTTCACACCCGTATCGTATCCCCATCTTCCAATATCCTAAGGTTCTTTATTCCGCAATTCTTCAGTTCTCCTTTTATGGCTCTGAAATACTGGGGCTTTAAATGGGTAACATATACCTTATCCGGTTTCTGCGGCATCCTCGCAATTTCTTTTAACAGCAATTCCGGCGTCAGGTGTCCACTCCTTAGTGCCATACCACTCAAGCTGTTGGGAAACGAGACATCAATGACCATGCAGTCAATCTTTTT
>JAGSYM010000122.1 GCA_018262395.1 Nitrospirota bacterium
TTTGAGAAGATGATAGGGTTTATCCAGGAGAGCAGGATTGCGACAGCGATGGTAGGTCTTCTGAATGCACCGCGTGGGACAAAACTATACAGGCGGCTGCTCAAGGAGAACAGGCTGGTGAAGTTAGCGACGGGAGACAATACAGACTGTTCCATGAATTTCATTCCGAAGATGAAGTACGAGCGGCTCATCAGCGGTTACAAAAATGTCATCGAGACAATTTATTCTCCAAAACAATATTACGGACGGGTCAAACAATTCCTGAAAGATTACCATCCGACCCAGAGAAAGGTATTTCACGTGAAATGGAGTTACCTGACTGCGGCACTGAAATCCGTGTTTATCCTGGGGATAATCGCGAAGGATCGGTTTTATTACTGGAGGCTATTTTTCTGGTCTCTTTTCAGGCGCCCCAGGCTTTTTCCCCGGGCCATTACGTTTTCGATTTATGGCTTCCATTTCCGGAAGGTATTCGAACAGCACTTCCATATGATTGAGAAAAAAGGGTTACCATAAAAGTACCGTCTGAGGCCCGTACAATTGAGTTTTTGAAGTATCATGATGTAATATTTTAGTAATAACAAGGGGTAACGGGGCGAAAGGTTTAAGGGTTCAAGAGCTTAAAAATTAAAGATTCCCCTCAACCCCTTTGATCCTTGAACCCTATGTATGGTGATGAACGAAAAAATAAAGGAAGAAATTCAGAAAAGAATTAAAGACAACAGGCTCCCCTGCGCTGTCGCGAGAAAAATTGCCGAGAACCTCTCTGTTTCGTATAAGGAAGTCGGCAACGCTGCGAATGAGCTGAAGGTCAAAATTACCGGCTGCGAGCTCGGCTGTTTCTAATGGGGGTACTCTTATTCGAGCTTGCCCTGACATGCTATTTTGCTGCTACGCTCATCAGTTTTACCGAACTGTTCAAAGAGTCGAAAACAACGGCAAAAATAGCTCTTTTATCTGCGATAAGCGGATTCACGATCCACACGATAAATATTCTCTATCGTTATATCACCGCAGGACATATCCCCATAACGAATCCGCATGAAGCAACCTCTTTTTTCGCCTGGTGTGTAGTCTTCATCTATTTCATCCTCCAGTTCAGATATAAAATCAGTCTCCTCTCCTCCTTTGTCATGCCGATTGTGTTTCTTCTCATGCTCTCATCATCCATGCTCTCACGGGAAATAAAACCCTTAACCCCGATGCTCCAGAGTTACTGGCTTGGCATCCATACGGTATTTGCTTTTCTTGGCAATGCTGCCTTTGCCCTTGCCTTTGGGATCGGTTCCATGTATCTTGTCCAGGAACGCTATGTAAAAACGAAGCGGCTTGGCAGCCTTTTCGAACGATTGCCAAGCCTTCAGACTCTCGATGAAATCAACTACAGGCTGATCACCATCGGCTTTCCGCTCCTCACCCTGGCGATCATTACCGGTGCGCTCTGGGCGGAAACTGCATGGGGGAGTTACTGGAACTGGGATCCGCGGGAAACATGGTCCCTGATAACATGGTTCATCTATGCAATTATCCTGCATGCACGGCTTGTTGCCGGATGGAGAGGAAAAAGAGCCGCGTTATTATCCATGATCGGTTTTCTCACAATTATTATCGCCTTCTTCGGGGTTAAATTACTCAAGAAAGGGCTGCACGTTTTTCTATGAAGGTTTTTGTTGTAGGCCTGAATCACAAGATAGCTGATGTTGATGTGAGGGAAAAACTTGCTTTTCAGGGCGATAAACTTGCAGAAGGCCTGATGCGCTTCAGGGAGCTGCCGGGGATACAGGAGGCAATGATCCTCTCCACCTGCAACAGGGTGGAACTGTATGCAAATATTCAGGATACCCAACAGGCATCGGATTCCGTCAAGGCATTCCTCTCAGCATTCCACAACATAAACAGAAGCTCGCTGGACCGTTCACTCTATATCTATGATGATAGCGAAGCTGCAAAACATGTCTTCAGGGTTGCGGCGAGCCTCGACTCGATGGTAATCGGTGAACCCCAGATCCTGGGCCAGTTAAAAGATGCATTCGAACTGGCGCTTTCGAAAAAAACTACCGGTATCCTCCTGAATAAATTGATGAAAAAAGCGATATCGGTTGCGAAGCGGGTGCGAACAGAGACGAAAATAGCTGAAAACGCTGTTTCGATAAGCTTTGCAGCTGTTGAACTGGCAAAAAAAATATTTACCGATCTCTCAAGAAGAGTTTTCATGCTCTTAGGGGCCGGGGAGATGGCCGAACTTGCTGCGAAACACCTGATCGGCAATGGGGTAAGAGAGGTTTTGGTTTCAAACAGGACGTTTGATCGAGCATGCGATTTGGCAAAGGAGTTCAAGGGAAGACCGGTCAAATTCGAGGACTTCATCCTTGAGATGGTACGAACTGATATTATGATCTGCTCAACCGGAGCCCCGCACTATATCCTCACAAAAAATCAGATGCAAAAGGTGATGAAAGAAAGAAAACAGCGTCAGGTCTTTATCATTGACATTTCTGTTCCGAGAAATATCGATCCCGAGATCAATGATCTTGAAAATGTCTATCTGTATAACGTTGATGACCTCCAGGGCGTTGTCAATTCGAATATGTTTGAGAGGCAGAAGGAGGCCGAAAAAGCGGAAAAGATCATTGCTGAAGAACTGGAGACATTTCTCAGGTGGCAGGCATCTCTTGATTCGGTCCCGACCATTATCGCCCTGAGGGAAAAAGCTGAGGAGATAAGGAAAGAAGAGCTTGATAAACTGTTCAGTAAAATTCAGGATATGGGAGAAAAAGAGAAAGAAGCCATTGAATATATGGCCACCGCAATCATGAATAAACTCATTCATCCTCCTACTGCTGCATTGAAGGGGGATACTGAAAACAAGGAAATGCTTGTTGCCGCAATCAGGCGGCTTTACGGTATCAACGGAGAAAAGAGTGAAGAGTAATCGGATTACGATTGGTACCCGTGGCAGCAAACTCGCGCTCTGGCAGGCTGAATATGTGAAGACCCAGCTTCAAAAACTCTATCCCGATCTCACGGTTGAGATCCTCAAGATTAAAACGACCGGAGATAAGATTTTAGACGTTCCCCTGGCACAGGTGGGAGGCAAAGGGCTGTTTGTAAAAGAGATAGAGGAGGCTCTCCTGCGGCATGAGGCCGATATCGCTGTCCATAGTATGAAGGATGTCCCGACAGATTTCCCGGATGGTTTGCATCTTGCGGTTGTGTGTGAACGGGAAGACCCGCGGGATGCGTTGATCTCTCAAACTCAAAAATCAAAAATAAAAATCCAAAACTTTCGTGACTTACCCAACGGGGCAAGGGTCGGGACGAGCAGCCTCCGGCGGTCATGTCAACTGCTCAGTCTCAGACCTGATTTGAAGATAGAGCAGTTGCGGGGCAATCTTGACACGAGGCTCCGGAAACTGGATGAGGGCCAGTTCGATGCCATCATCCTGGCCACTGCAGGGGTAAAAAGGCTTGGATTACAGGACAGAATAACTGAGATACTCTCGCCTGATATCAGCCTTCCGGCTATCGGACAAGGAGCTGTCGGGATTGAGTGCAGGATAAATGATGAATTTGTGAATGACCTCATTTCCCCATTGAATCATGCGGAAACATTCGTATGCGTGAAAGCTGAAAGGGCGTTCCTGAAAAAATTGGAGGGTGGATGCCAGGTGCCTATCGCAGCACATGCAAGACTGACAGACGGAAGAATCGTGCTTGACGGTCTCGTTGGAAGCATCTCCGGGGACAAAATCATAAAGGTGCACAGTGAAGGAGAACCCGGAGATGCAGAAAATCTCGGTATTGCATTGGCTGAAGAAATTCTTTCAAGAGGTGCGAAGGAGATACTGGATGAAGTGTACAAGAGCGGTGCACCCCTCGTGAACGGAGAAATCAGCAGTTAACCTGCTTTAGTCATACATATTCTGTATTCCAGCTGACGACTGTATTTTCGCTCATCTTGCCCGGTCCCACGGAACCCGGGAGTTTTCTAATAATCATTTATTTTCAATATGTTACAATTTTAAACTTGCATTTTCCCCCCAAATTGGTTTTTACTTAGAGGGAAGACCGCAAAAAGAAAGGCTGAAGAATCTCTTCTCCAGCCTAAAAAAAGTGTGTGCGTGTTAAAAGAATCTTATTTCTTCTTTGCGGTCTTCTTTGCTGCCTTTTTCGCCGGAGCTTTTTTTGCTGGCATTATCTAATCACCCCCTTTCACTTTACAGCGCTAAAAATAATCCTCAAAAAAATCAACTTATAATATTCATATATGATTAATTTCCTTTTGTCAATAGAAATATCACTTTTTGGAACAATTGATGCATTTTTGTGAACGATAAATCCTCATTCGTTTTTATGGAGATGAGCAAAAAGTCTTTTCAACATCTTGTTGATGAAAGAAAGATCTTCTCACATCCATCCCATCAGAGGAGATGGCCAACTCACATTCTTTTCTTCATCCCTTAGTGCTTTTTATCACTCGGTGTAAAGTTAATATGTGTATCTGTTAAAATGATTTTACGATAAATATCCAGAGAATGATTATACGCAAGAGGATGGTACTTGAATTATTAGTCGGTCTGTTTCTGATCTACATGAGCATCACAGGGATAGTTTATATTGGGCAGAAAAGGATGATCTTCTACCCTGTTGGTGAAATAGCTGCAACTCCAGAATTTATTGGATTAAAGTTTGAGGATGTTATCCTGAGTACAAAGGACAATGTTACTATCTCGGCGTGGTAAATTCCCGCTGCCCAAGAAAGAGCAGTGATCCTCTTTTGTCACGGCAATGCAGGAAATAATTCACATCGTCTGGATTCAATCCGCATATTCCATGATTTACACCTCAGTGTACTCATTTTCGACTAC
>JAGSYM010000123.1 GCA_018262395.1 Nitrospirota bacterium
CTCGTCAGGGCCTATGACCCATGCATCTCCTGCTCTACGCATCTTTTGAACATCGAAATCAAGAGATAACCAGAGAAGAGAAATCTTTCTTCGCGCCCTTCTGGAGAAAAGACAGGGGTATTACTCTTTACCGCTGAGTAACTTCAATGCCTTTTCGTGGAGCCTTGCATTCCCTGCAACAAGCAGAGATGTAGATTTTTTCAGGCTGACTTCAATGTTGTCGATAGGATTTCCCTGCACGTCTGTAAAGACACCGCCGGCTTCCTGAACAAGCAGCCAGCCGCCTGAAAAATCAAAGCTCCTTGAAGGTGAAGGATTAGCAAAAATACTGATTGATCCGCATGCGAGGTATGCATGCAATATCGAGTGCGGTTGCACCGAAACAGCGGGTTTTTCTTGATTCCGACAGTAAAGGAAGTATACGGGGGATGTCTTTAGCCGGAGACTGTGCTTCATATGCAGTAAGATATAAAATATCGTCTGTCTGGGTAACAATCCTCTCTCCATTCAAAAATGCCCCCTTGCCTTTCGCGGCCCAGAACTCCTCCCCACTGATGAGGTTCAGGACATAAGCAAGACTGATATCCCCCACTCTGTTGCCGTCTGCGACAGCTATGGACGTACAGTAAAAAGGGACGCCGGCGATAGCGTTCCTGCTGCCGTCAACAGGATCGATCAATACTGTTTTGCCTCCACCTTTGATATCTCTGACTCCGATTTCTTCAGAGATTATCGTCAAGCTTTCTCCTGACCGTTCAAGGCCGGAGAGAATGATATCTTCTGCTATTTTATCGATAGGATACGTCTTGTCACCCGATGCACCAATACCAATAGCATCTTTGGAGATTTTCTTACCGGCCGGGACTTCACTCAGAAGCTGTTCGCCGATGGATCTGAGAATTTCAATGTTCATATGCAGATACGTTACGGGATGAATTCCGGGCTTGCAAGGTTGTCTTTCCTATCCGGCAATAGAATACGGTTAGTGTTATATCTCAAAAACCTCGCCTTTTTCAGGCACATCTGTCTCAAACCCGAATTTTTCCTTTACTGATGCGCCGAATGAAACCGCCACTTCTTCCTCACCATGCACAATAAATACCTTCGGGGAATTCTTGAAACACGAAAGCCACTTCATGAGTTCCGCCTGGTCCGCATGTGCTGAAAAACCGTTGATAGTATAAACAGATGCCCTGACAGCTATCTCGTCACCAAGTATATTTACAAATTTTGCCCTATCAACAATCTGCCTGCCCAGTGTACCCTTCCCCTGATACCCGACGAAGATGATGCTGCACTCCTGCCTCCATAAATTATGCTTCAGGTGATGCCGTATCCTTCCACCTTCACACATGCCGCTGCCGGCGATCACAAGAATACCTGACCTGATTCTGTTCAAGGCCATCGATTGCTGAACACTCTCTACAAAGTGCAGCTTCAATGAGTCATCAAATTCATTAGTTGAGAATCGTTTTTTTGCTTCTTCATCAAATACTTCCGGATGTGCCAGATATACTTTTGTAGCCTCTTCAGCAAGGGGGCTGTCAAGATAGACATGAAGATCGTAAAGTCTTTTCTCTCTCACAAGGTTATTCAGGATATAGAGGAGGTCTTGCGTTCTGCCCACGGCGAATGAAGGGATATAAACATTTCCCCCTTTTTTGAACGTTATTTTGATTGCCTGCACAAGTTCATCAATACTATCCTGTAATGGCTTGTGCTGCCTGTTGCCGTAGGTGGATTCCATAACGATGTAATGTGATTCAACAGGTGCAGATGGGTCTCTGATAATTGGATTATCTTTTTTCCCTATATCACCGGAAAATACTATCTTCTTTTCTCCCCCGCTGTCCTCAAACCAGACTTCAAGGGTTCCGGAACCAAGGATATGACCGGCGTCCAAAAAACGGTACTTGATACCGTTCCCAAGGTGAAAAATTGTGTCATAGGGTTTCACCTCAAAAAGAGGAAGAGCTTTTTTTACATCCTCAACGGTATAGAGCGGCAAAATCGGAATCTTTGCTGCCCTGACAGCCTTTTTTGTCTGCCACGCTGCATCGCTTTCCTGTATCTGAGCAGCATCAGAGAGCATGATCTCGAGGAGGTCCCGTGTTGCCTGGGTGGTTATGACCCTGCCGGTAAATCCTTCACGCACAATTCTCGGGAGCATTCCGGAATGGTCTAAATGCGCGTGTGTAATCAAAATGAAGTCAATCTCTTCCGGTTTATAGGCAAACGGCGCCCTGTTGATTTCGTCTGAATTTTCTCCCTGGTACAGGCCGCAGTCGACAAGGATCTTATGTTGGTTACTCTCCAGATAAAAGCAGGAACCTGTGACGGTTCTTGCCCCGCCAAGAAAAGTGAGCTTCAATTCATTGCTCCGTCACAGACTATCACAGGAATACCCTATCCCTTTTTCTCCGAGAACTATATCAGGATTCAGCATCCACTGTAAAGACCATGCCCCTGCGTCGTCCCTCTCCAGGCAGATGACACCGGCAGTCCTGAAGGTGACGATATTCTTCTCTGAACTCCCGCACAGCAACAGGGATGCAAGGCGTGCAAGATGCGGCAGATGCCCGACCAGAACAGCATCTTCATGGATACCCCGGAGACGAGCTGCCCAGACATCAGGATTATCAAGAGGGGATAGGCCATCCACCTCTGACAGCCCTTTGAGTGGTTTCAGATATTCGAATAAAATTTCTGCCGTCTGTTTCGCCCTCAATTTTGAGCTATGAAATATCCCCAGAACTTTGAGGTTCAATTGCCAAATATAGGATGCGATTCGGGTAATATCCTGAATGCCTTTTTCGGATAGTGCCCTAACAGGATCCTCTTCTTCATTCTTGGCATCTGCATGCCGCACAAGATAAAGAAACATCATTCCTCCTCACAGACGTTACTGACCTGTTATGTTGATCTGTTCTTTTTTATATTTTACATATTCGATCAGACCGATAAGACTGCCGGCCGAAGCTGAAATAAACCAGGATAAGGAAATCGCAGCAGCAGCCTCAGGCTTGACACCGATGAAACCAAAAAAAAGCACGAATGCCCCTTCCCGAACCCCCAATCCGGAGATAGATATGGGAATCATCGCAACAAGGATGATAAGCGGCAGGTAGACCAAAAGGGAGAGGAACGGGATATTCTGTCCAAAACCGAGCGCAAGGATATATACCGCCGAGAACCCGGAAAACTGTACCAATACTGAAAGAAGCAATGCTTTTCCCACCATGCCCCTCTCGTTACGATAGATGTGAAAGTAATGATACAGATCCGCGAGATGCTTAATCTGTTGTCCGATGCGAAGGCCAAAAAACAGAAAGCTCCCAAGGATGAAAGACAGAATAACTGCCAAAAAAATCCATTCTATGTTTGTTCCCTGCAGATACTGATACCCGAAAGGGAACGCAACGGCACATATCGCAATCAAAACTACTAAGCCAAGATACCGGTCCATAAAAACAGACGCCAGAGCAAGACCGACTTTGCCGGTTGTTTTGTAAAGATAAAACCCCTTTATTGCATCCCCGCCGATAATCCCGGGGAGGAAAGTATTGAAAAAAGCACCGATCATGTACAGGGAAAAGAGTTTTTTAAATCCGATCCCTTCAGGAAGAAGCAGCTTCCATCGAAAGGTAGAAACCAACTGAGCGAAAACATACAAGAATACCGCTGCAATAAAGGCAGCAATGTTTATGCTGCTCAATGTTTTGAGTATCTGGGAAAGACCAGTTCTTTCGAAGACAAAATACAGGAGGCCAGAGCTGACAATAATCTTGATTACGATCAGAAGGATTTTATTTGCTTTCAGGGCCAAGGATCTTCTTCAGTACGTAAATCGGTTTTCTCTGACTCTCATGGTAAACCCTCACGAGCATTTCACCCAAAAGTCCCATTCCGATCAGTTGTATGCCGACGATTATCAGAAGAGCACCAAGCAAAATCAGCGGCCTGCCGCCAATCGGATTTCCGAAAAAGATTTTGTCAATTGTGAGATAGAGCAGGATGAGAAATCCGAAAATGCCGCTTAAAACGCCGACGGGCCCAAAGAACTGGATAGGTTTTGTGGAAAAGCTCTGGAGAAATTTTACCGTGATCAGGTCCAGAACAACCTTTACCGTACGTGATATGCCATATTTTGATTTCCCACGCAGTCTCGGGTGATGGACGGTTTCCACTTCAGCAACCCTGACGCCGTACCAGCTCGCGACAGCAGGGATAAACCTGTGCATTTCTCCATAGAGCTTGAGATTTTTTATTACTTCCCTCCTGTATGCTTTGAGGGAACATCCGTAATCGTGGAGTTTGACGCCTGTCACCTTACTGATCAGCCAGTTCGCCATAATAGAGGGCAATCGTCTGGTAAAAAACGGGTCTTTTCTTTTCTTGCGCCAGCCGCTCACAAGGTCATTATCTTTGATCATTTCGATAAGTTTTGGTATATCAGCCGGATCATTCTGTAAATCCCCATCCATGGTAACGACAACATCTCCCCGGGCAAAATCAAACCCCGCTGCAAATGCTGCGGTCTGTCCGAAGTTTCGCCGCAGGCTCAGCACAATTACCTTTTTATCTTCCGCCTGAATTTTTTCGAGGAGAGAGAGCGTATGGTCAGTGCTCCCATCATCAACGAACAGGATTTCATATTCCTGATTGAGAGGGTCAAGCGATTTCCTTAATTGCTCGTGGAGAAGCTGAACATTTTCTTCTTCATTGTAGAGGGGTATCACGACTGAAAGTGTCATCAATACGTCTTTGGCCTCTCTTCCGTTAAACCTTTGAAATCATAACAGATAAATATGGAGTAATCCCTGACTTTTGCATGCTTCTTAGTATAAGCGGTCAAAACCTTTTTCTCAACTTTATGAAAGGCAGCTGCAACTTTTTCCGGGATCGCAACATCGCCTGTTCTCACGAAGATTGCATGGTGGTGAATAAAGCCATGAAAAGATGGCCACAGATCATACTGGTTCATCCTACGGCCAACGTTCACGCAATATGTTACAGGATGCCCCTTCATATAAAATGCAAGCTGGCTCGAGACCTGATACCGGTCAGAAAAGACAAATACAGGATGATCAAGAGACATCTGTTCATA
>JAGSYM010000124.1 GCA_018262395.1 Nitrospirota bacterium
TGGTTTGGACCTGCTGCATAATCTCCCAGTGCTTCGGGTGTCCATTCGCCGAGAAAAATAGCACCAGCATTCTGTATGAGCGGTAAAATTCTTTTTGGTTTTCTGATCATGATTTCGAGGTGCTCGGGCGCAATCCGGTTAGAGATTTTCGCTGCCTCACTCAGGTTGCTTGTGACAATAATGGCTCCATAGGCTTCAATGGATTTTTGTGCGATATTTCTTCTGTTCAATTCAACAAGCTGTGCCTGTAATTCTGTGAGAACATGATGTGCCAACTGTTGGGAATCGGTTATCAGGATCGATGACGCAAGCTCGTCATGTTCTGCCTGGCTGAGCAGATCCGATGCCACGAATACAGGGTCAGCTGAATTGTCTGCAATAATCAGTATTTCGCTCGGCCCTGCAATCATATCAATATCAACGGTGCCGAAGACCATCCTCTTGGCTGTCGCCACATAGATATTACCCGGACCCACAATCTTATCGACCTGCCTGACTGTTTTCGTTCCGAACGCCATGGCACCGACTGCCTGGGCTCCACCGATACGGTAAACCTCCTTAACCCCAAGCAATTGAATAGCAGCCATTACATGGGGGTTCATCTCTCCCTTAGGTGCTGGTACACAGAGAGCAATTTCTTTCACACCTGCCACCTGGGCAGGAATGACATTCATGAGAACGGTTGAAGGATATGAAGCTTTTCCGCCGGGGATATAAACACCAATTCTTTTGATCGGCCTGATCATCTGACCGAGAAAAGCTCCATCTTCGGAAAAAGACCAGGATTTTTCTCTCTGCCTCTCATGGAATGTTTTGATCCTTTTAGCAGAGACTTTGAGTGCCTTGACAACTTTCTTGTCTGCCCGATCAGCCTGCTCAGAAATCTCCCGGGGAGATATAGTAAGCCGGTTTGTTCCTATGAAATCAAATTCTTTTGTATATTTAAGGACAGCGCTGTCGCCGTCCTTCCTCACATCATCGAGGATCCCCCTGACTCTCTGTTCAATTACCCGATTTACGCCGGAAGCCCTTGCATTGAGAAGTGCGAGAAAAGCCTCTGTCGCTTTCATGGTCTTCAGTATTTTCATACAAAAATAATTCTACCCGTTGGGTCATGATTATTCAAGAAATCTTTCCTGAAACCTAAATCCAGCGATGAAGATTGTCATTGCGAGTGAAACGAAGCAATCTCGCTTTTCCCGAGGAGATTGCCACGCACCTATAAGGTGCTCGCAATGACACGCAGTATGCGCATCTTTTCTGCTTATCGATAGATTTGGGTAAAAAACGTCATCAGGTCCCATATCCGTTAAGGGAGGAGGTCTTGGAGTAAGGCGCCTTCTATAGACTCGGAGAGAGAAGAAGCATTCTTTTTCTCGCGGAAGAGCTCAAGCAATTGAGTTTTATACTGTTCCGCCCTTCTGTATCCTGCTTCCCTCGCGTGATCAATTATGCCCCAGTCGCCAGTTCCGGCAAAGATCCGGAATGCAGTGACTATTTCAGGAAAGATAAGCTTTCTTAAGCCTCCGAGAAAGACAAGGTAAAACCCAAGAGAACCCTCTTTCCGGTTTTCAATGATGTACCTCAGCATACCTTTTTCAGAGGTATCCGCAAGGACATCTTTCACTCAACGGGCAAAAAGCCCAGCCCTGCCGTCTGCAAGGTCTGTGAGAATGAGTTTCCAGGTATTACCGATTTTCTCTCCCTCAACGGCCTCTCCAAGTTCGTGATAAACATATGTATCCGCTTCAGTACGTGCAGCCTTTTGGATGCGCTTGTATGTATCTTCTGAAGGTGTATCCTCCGGATAAATACCATATTTTGAGAATGCAAATACAAGTGCTTCTTTTGTCCTATTGCACCTCATCTCGTCGAACCGCTGCCAGAGAAGATATTTGATGGTCTCTGCCCTCACAAGTATTGTCCGGTCCTGTAACATTGCCGGATTGTCTGAGAGATCACGGGCATGTTCTTTTCCGGCTATGCAAACATGAAAACCCTCTATCGTTTCTTTCGACAGAATATCAGCAAGAAAAAAAGATGGTTTCATGTGAAGGCCGTAACCGGCACCATAGATCAGTCCTTCATTCCCTAACACATCATTGATGCTCTCAACCGCAAAAGGGTTGAAGACAGTTCCGTTAAGCGCAATTTCTTCATAATCGCTATGCTCGAGCTCTCTCCAGAGATTCTCTCTCTCGGTAATCCATGTGCCAACATCTTTTTGCTGGATCTTCTCAAAAGGTCCCAGCCCCGTTTCAATCCGGTATAACTCCCGAAGCCTGAGCAGGATTCCGCAGAGGGAATAATATCCCCAAAATTTCGAATCGGAAATATTGCAGTTTTTCTTAACCTGAGCAGAAATGGCTGAGATATCAATCATTTTCTCACCTCATAATATTCTATCAGATGAAAGAGAGAAAGAGCTGTGTAGTATGATGGCATGTTCCTTCCATTAGTGATTGCGGGAAGGTGTCATGAGTGGTAATATGTACCCCATGAGAAAGATCAGACTGCTCCTTGAATATGACGGGACTGCGTATCACGGCTGGCAGGTGCAGAAAAATAGGATTACCATTCAGGGTATTCTTGAGGAAAAAGTTTCCCAGGTGACAGGTACGCCGTCAAGCGTTATCGGAGCAAGCAGAACGGATGCAGGCGTGCATGCATTCGGGCAGGTTGCGGTGTTCAGGACCGAATCACAGCTTGACGCTGCAACAATCAAAAGAGCACTGAATGCAGTCCTCCCGCAGGATATTAGGGTACTCGCTGCTGCAGAATCTGAGAGTACATTTCATCCACGAGAAGATGCGCTCAGAAAACGTTACGTCTACATGATCGCAAACCAGAGGGTATCTTCAGCCTTTCTTTACAGATATACCTGGATAGTACCCCAAATGCTTGAGATGAGTCTCATGGAAGAGGCATCATCTGTTCTCATCGGCAAACATGATTTTTCAGCCTTCATGGGAACCGGCAGCGACATAAAAGATCCTGTCCGGGAAATTTATTCGCTGGATACAGAGAAGCTCGCTACTGTAGATTTTCTCACTGTAAGCCTGAAGGGTAGTTTTATCAGAATAACAACAGAGGCAAACGGATTTCTCAGGCATATGGTCAGAAATATCGTGGGAACCCTTGTCGAGATAGGAAGGGGAAGAATTCCTGCATTCAGAATGAAAGAAATACTCGAAGCATGTGACAGAAAGCAGGCAGGGCAGACTGCGCCGGCAAACGGCCTCTTTCTTGAAAGGATTGATTACCCAAAAGTGCAGATGTTATAAGAAAAATAATTTTTCGCACAATGTCTGCACTTTCGAATGCATTTTTGTGAGATTAATGATATTCGTTCATTAACCAAACAGTTTTACCCACTCGTCAAACCTCTGTAATTTATCTTCGCCATAGATAGCAATTCCACGCCTCACCTTTTCAAGAGGCTTCTCCCTCAAGAGGAATTCTGTATCCTTCGAGAAAAATTTATCGGCATAACAGATGATCTGCTCTTCAATGGTAACCGGCATCATATCCCTTCCGGGAACAGGCAATTTGTTTTCTTCGATATCCTTCCGAGTCAACCCAATACCCACATGCCTTTCACAGACGATGGCATGACGCGGGAAACCCTCGTTCTCCAGAAGCTCTCTCCCCAGGTAACCATGACAAATATAGGTCTTATCACCATAACAGCCAATTGCCGGTTCATTCGTAAAAAGAATCCCGATATCGTGGAGCATTGCTGCCTCATGAATAAAGTTCATATCCGGGCCAAGATATTTCACCCTCTCAGCGACCCGCAGGGCTTTTTCCGCGACCATCCTGCTATGCTGTATCAGGAAATGGTATGCCATCGATACGGGTGCGTAATATTTCTCAATGAGTTTTTCAGGATTCATGCTACAAAGACAAAGCTACCAATGAGTTCATTGGTAAGCGATCGAAATTACACAACTCCCCCTCGCCCCCTTCAGACATAACCCCACCTTCACCTCCCCTTAACTTAAGGGGAGGATGGGCGGGGTTAAGCGGGGGTTGGAGGGCGTTACTTTATTCAATGTCATCTTACTTATGAACTCCTTATTAACTATAGTGTCTGCAGCATTATAAATGAAAATCCCCTTAAAGTCACTTTAGTATTAGTTATTTCATTATATATTACTTGACAACATCTTACTCAATTGATATGATACGAAATAGAAAGGATTAAGCATGACGACAGAGGGGAAAGATTATTATAAAATTCTCGGGGTAACCAAAGATTCTTCACCGGATGAGATCAAAAAAGCTTACAGAAAGCTCGCGCGTAAATATCACCCGGACCTGAACCCCGGGGACAAGGTTGCCGAACCGAAGTTCAAAGAAATCAATGAAGCGTATGAGGTGCTTGGCGACCCGAAGAAGAAGGCCGAATATGACCAGTTCGGCAGCACACAATTCCGGGCAGGTGGTCCCGGATTCGAAGGGTTCAGAACACATGATTTCAGGGAAGGATTTGAGTTTGGAGGGTTCGGTGATATGTTTTCTGACCTTTTCGGGGCAAAGGCAAGGCCTGAAGCCTATCATGCCAAAGGCCCTGATATGGTCATGGGCATTGAACTCACCATGGAAGAAGCATTCTCCGGCGTTACAAAACAGATCACCTTCAGAAGGGAAGTCACATGCAAAACCTGCAACGGCTCCGGTGCAGAATCATCCCAGAAATGCAGTGCTTGCAATGGCACCGGAAGTCTGAAAACATCAAAAGGCTTTTTCAGCATGTCCCAACCT
>JAGSYM010000125.1 GCA_018262395.1 Nitrospirota bacterium
GAGCAACACCACGGTACCATGCTCATCAGCTATTTTTATCAAAAAGCAAAAGAGAGGGGAGAGAGTGGATCGCCTGCTGAAGAAGATTACCGGTATCCAGGGCCAAAGCCCCAGACCCGTGTCGCTGCCCTTGTCATGATGGCAGATGGTGTCGAAGCTGCATCGAGGGTCCTCGCTGATCCAACTCCTGCACGAATTGCGTCGTTGGTAGACCGGATCATCAATCACATATTCCTTGAAGGGCAGCTTGACGAGTGCGAACTGACCCTGAAGGATATCCATGAGATCAAAAGGCGCTTTACGTTCATCCTTACCGGCATATTCCATAAAAGGGTAGATTATCCGGGGTTTGATTTTAGCAATGAAGGTTTACATAAAGAATCAGCAAAGACTCATAAAGGTAAACAGGCAGAAGACAGCAAGGCTTCTCAGGAAAGCGCTCAATCTGCTGCAACTCCCCAGGGCTGAGATCAGCATTCTCTTTGTCAACAACAGAAGGATGAGGGTGCTGAACTGTGATTACCGGGGAGTAGACCGAACAACCGATGTCTTGTCATTTCCCCTATACAGTGCCGAAGAGCTGAAGGCTGAAGTCAAGAAACCTTCGCACGTATGCACTTCAGATATGCAGATTTTACCCGATCTGCTGCCGCTTGGTGATATCGTCATCAATCTCCAGAAGGCAAAACAGCAGGCGCTTGAAAACAGACTCTCTTTCGATGATGAATTGAAGAGACTTATCATCCATGGTCTCCTCCACCTTCTCGGATATGATCATGAACAGGGAAAGGATGCAGATAGAAGAATGCAAAGAAAATCAAGGGCGCTTTTTGAAATGCTTCAGTAAAATCTGATTTATTTCTGTAAAATATCATGACATGAGTCCCAAGATAATTAGAGGTTTCGAACATTTTCTTGCGCTTGAGGATGAAAATGTCAGCAAGAACATTGCATTGCTGGAAAATCATTATGCGCTGATTCTGGATTTAGATAACATTTATTGCTCGTGTGTAACAATCACGCTCCCGGACGATGAAAGGCTTATGATACCGGCCTTTCTCTATCTCATATCACACCAGGAATTCTACTATGGTATCGCCTCTTTTCTCAGACTTCACAAGACACAATGTTTCCGTTCACTGCGTGTTGCCCTTGACAGTGCGTTTACTGCCTACTATCTTTTAAAAAACCCAGATGAGATTGGGTTATACCTGAACAAGAATACAAATTCCCAGTGGGAGAACGTGTTCCGCAATATAAAAGTAACCATAAGAAATAACTATAAGAGGTTTCCCTCTGCTGCAGGATTACTGCACGTGCACGATTTATGCAGTAAGTTTGCCCACGCAGATCCGGCTGGTATTCTGCATAAGTATTTCATGGATAGAGAGCGCAAAATATTGCATGTCAATTATTTCGATTACGAGAATTCGCGCGATGATTACAAGAAATGGTTTGCCTTTTTCCTCTTTTATTTTTTCCGGGTCTTCCTCATTTACTGGAATGAAATGCTCACGAAAAATGCCGGAGGAGTGAAGAAAGAGATCACATATCTGATAAAGGACTATAAAATTAAAATCAGGGATCTCCGGAGCACGTATCCATTGAAATAGGTGTTCGTATTTGTCAAAATAAGCGTAAGAGAGAAAGTACCTCCATGGCTCAGAAGAAGAATCAGAATAGCAAGCGTATAAGCCCTCGGGGGAAGGACAAGTGTCCGGTGGCAGTTTGCGGAGAAGTGGAAGAACGATACAGAGCCCTCCTTGAGAGTTCCCTGTTCGGTGTCTATATCCAGGATTTTGAAGGCAACTTTCTCGATGCGAATGAAGCAGCTCTCGGAATTGTTGGATATACAAAAAAGGACGTACCTTCCCTTTCGATTTCCTCACTTCTCGACACGGAGCAGCTACCTGTAGCCCGACAACGCATTGAAAATATCAAAAGAACTGGATTTGCCACAAGCCCATTCCTGTATAAGGTCAGAAAAAAGAACGGTGATTACGCCTGGATGGAAGTTGTATCAACCCTTATCCATCGCAATGGGAAACCCTTTGCAATGCAAGGCGTAACCCGGAATGTGACAGAAGAAAAAAAGATAGTAGAGGCCCTGGAGAAAAGCGAAAATCAGTATCGAACCATGATAGAAACAATGAACGAAGGCCTCTCTCTCCTGGATAAAAACGGCGCCTTCACTCTGGTGAATACCAAGTTCTGCATCATGACCGCATATCAGAAAGAGGAATTGCTTAGCAAGCATGTTTCAGTCATACTGGATGGAGATAACCGGAAGATTTTACAGAATCAGTGGTCCTTGCGAAAAAAGGGTGTAACAGAACCTTACGAAATAGCCTTGACCAGAAAGGATGGAAAAACAGTAGACGCCCTGGTTGCTCCGAGAATGCTTCTTGACGAAAAAGGAGAATTTAACGGCAGTCTCGGAATATTTACTGATGTCTCAAGACTGAAGCAGACAGAGAGAGAGCTTGTGGCTTATCAGGAAAGACTCCGTTCCCTCGCCCTGGAAATGTCGATGGTTGAAGAACGGGAGCGCCGTTACATCACGGTAGAATTGCAGGACACTGTTGGACGTACCTTATCGTATTGCTACGACAAACTGAAAGAACTTCGCAATGGAGTTTCCTCACGGGATATTCAATCCTCCTTGAATGAAATCACCGGACTCATCGAGCGAACCATGCGCTATACGAAGACCCTGACATATGAATTCAGCACGCCGATCCTGTATGAAAAAGGACTGGAAGCTGCTGTGCACTGGCTTGGGAACCTTTTCCAGGTGCAGCACGCCTTAACGTTCCATTTTAAGGATGATCGAAAACCCAAACCATTGTCTGATGAGACAACTATCCTGCTCTATCAGACCGTCAGGGAATTATTCATGAATATTATCAGACATGCCAATGCGAAAAATGTCACCGTATCGTTTGAGAGGGATTACCGAAATATACGAATACAGGTACATGATGACGGAATCGGCTTCGATGCGGCTGCTATAGACTCCTACGCCAGTAAAAAAGATATGTTCGGTCTTTTCAGTATCTATGAACGACTCAAATATCTGGGAGGCCACGTTCAGGTTGAATCCAGCCCCGGACAGGGAACCCGGTTTACACTCGTCGCACCATTAAAAACAGCAGGGAGAAAACAAGTTCATCAGTGATACGTGTATTCATTTAAAGCATCGCTATTCTCTTGTCTTTATAAGGTTGGGGCCAATGGTATGTATCGATAAGCCATGAGAGATGCTCCAGAAGCCTCGGCTGATTCAGCATATTCAGTTCCTCATCAAAGAGAATCCCGATAAGGTACAGATCCGCAAATTTCCTCTGCCAGTCGACCTTGCCTGCAGCCGAATCCTGCCGCATCTTGCCGTTCCTGTCTACAAAGGAAATCGTTATCATAGCTTTCCTGCCTTTTCCGATAGGCGTTGCCGAGTATACTCCCAGGCCGGATAAGGAGATATTGCCAATTGTTGTTTTGTGTATCCTCTCTTCCTTCTGGTCCGTCACAGCAGCAACTCCGAAAAACTGATAGCGGTTCCAGTTGCGGGTATCGTGAGGAGCAGTCTTCTTTTTCTTCATAACGCCTCCGGAGATAATGTGCTCAAATTATAACAGACCTGCCCGTTCCATGATAAGCGGCACCTTGTCCTCCATGCCGATTGCCATGATATGGACCCCGTCACAGATGGCACCATCCTTCAACTGCCTGATATGACGTGCTGCTATATCCATCCCCGCTTCAACCGCTTTTTCCTTTCCCACCGCCTTCAGTTCATCAATCAGTTCCTGCGGAACCTTGATTCCCGGAACATTTTTATTCATGAAATTTGCCATTCCGGCAGATTTCAATACCACAATCCCAGCGAGGATTTTCACCGGAAATTTCCGTGCGAAGTCCATAAACTTCTTAAATGCTTCCATGTCGTATATCGCCTGCGTCTGGAAAAAGTTTGCTCCGGCGTTCACCTTTTTTTCGAATTTTATGAGCTGCGGCTCAAGGAAATCCGTCTCCGGCGTTACCACAGCACCCTGGAAAAAATCTGTCGCTCCTTTCAATTCGTTCCCTGACATGTCCTTCCCTTTATTCAGCCCGTCAACAATTCTGAGCAGCTGGACCGATTCAACATCGTAAACCGGTTTTGCATTCTTATGATCTCCGGCAGAAACATAATCTCCAGTCATGCAGAGAACATTTCGTATTCCAAGAATATGTGCTCCCAGTAAATCTGACTGCAGG
The DNA here is from genome assembly GCA_018262395.1 of Nitrospirota bacterium. The sequence continues at coordinate 4,258 of JAGSYM010000125.1, forward strand.
CCTATCCTGTTCCTGTCGCGGCACGTCATCTGAAAGATCGGTTCAAGACCGTTATCAACAGCCACCGTGCTCACAGCAAGTGAACACACACGCATCACGGCTGACTGATTGTCCGTTACGTTCGCAGCATCGACTTTCCCCTTTAAGAGTTCTATATGCTTAAGCATCACGTTTATGTCAGTACCCTTGGGAGGCCCTATTTCTGCGGTTACTACAAATTTCCCTGCATGCAGTTTTTCGCGGAATGTCATGATTCTCTCCTTATGATTCTTTTCCGATATCCGTCCTGTACCGTATCCCTTCAAAATGGATCTTTTCGATGTTTGTGTATGCGACTGACCGCGCCTCCAGCAGGGTTTTTCCCCTTCCAACAACATGGAGAACCCGTCCGCCATCCGTAACAAACCCCTTGGTTTCCGACATACCAACACCCGCATAGAAAATCTTGCAGTCCGGGTCATGGACATCGTCAAGCCCTGATATGGCATACCCCTTTCCGTACCTCG
>JAGSYM010000126.1 GCA_018262395.1 Nitrospirota bacterium
TTTGTCATATTCGTCTTTATCCATAATAGTCTCGACCCGAGAGAGAAGCAAGACTGTACCACGACAAAAAAAGATAACCGCGAGATTTGTGGTACCGTCAACAAGGGAGAGACGTTTATTGATATTTTCAAGAAATACGGACTCGATATGCGTGACCTCTTTCAATTGCGAGAGGCCTCAGCTGCCGTTCACCGGTTGCGTAACCTGTATCCAGGTCAAACGTATACCATTGTTGTTGACGCTAACAATCAGGTCGAATCCCTTGAGTACTGGATCGATGCAGATAATCTCCTCCACATTAAGAGAGGCGAAACAGGGTTTGAGGCGCTAAAAATACCCGTGGAGTATGAAAAGCGGGTTCAGTATATCGGAGGTCTGATTGAGGACAACTTGATATCCTCCCTTGGTGAAGACAGAGAAAGGGTAAAAGTTGCGCTTCAACTGTCTGATATTTTTGCATGGGATATCGATTTTGCAAGTGAGCTGAGAGAGGGAGATACGTATAAAATTATTATTGAAGGGTATTATTTGGATGGTATATTGAAAAAATTTGGAGATATTCTTTCAGCTGAGTTTGTCAATCGGGGAGAGACCTTCCGCACATACCGATATGAGATAGGCGGACAGGTTGACTATTTTGATGGAGAAGGCAAATCGGTGAAGAAGGCATTTCTCAAGGCACCGCTTAATTTTAGACGTATAAGCTCCAGCTTTTCCCTCAGTCGTTTCCATCCTGTTTTAAGGATATATAGGCCTCATCATGGTTTGGATTATGCTGCTCCGGCAGGGACTCCCGTGTCTGCTGTCGGTGAAGGTATTGTCCAATTTGCTGGATACAAAGGACAGTATGGAAAGCTTGTAATAATCAAACATACCAACGGCTGGAAGACTTATTACGGTCATTTATCGACGGTAGCGAAAAGTATCAAGAGAGGAAAGAGAATTCTTCAGGGACAGGTGATTGGGCGCGTCGGATCGACAGGACTTGCCACAGGGCCACACCTACACTATGAACTCAGGAACAGTAACAACCCAGTAAATCCGCTTTCGGTGAAGATGTCCCGGGGAAAAGCTATCCCTGAAAATCTCTTCATAGAATTCAAAGCGTTCAAGAATCAGATGGACGCACAATTTGCCTCTATTCCCCCTCCTTATGTGGCTCACGCCGGCAGAGAGCAGAACAAAAAAATTTAAGAAGATATTTTCAACAACGTGTATGGAGGCTTAATGACGGTCAACATCGGGGAATTTTTTGTCCCTGCAGTGGTAATGATTATGACCACTGCTGTTCTTTTTATCATCAGAGGCGTTGCTTTTCGTCTGCTCCATGCCTGGGCTGAAAAGACCGAAACGAGAATTGATAACATCATCATCAGATCACTGAAAATGCCCTCGGTTTTCTGGATTATCGCTGTCGGACTATATGCAGGACTGGTAGTATCTGATCTTACACCCAAATATGTCTCTTTCTTCAGTAAACTTATTTACATCATCGTCATATTTTCAATCACCATTGCTCTTGCAAACCTGTCCGGAAAGATATTCAGGAACTACATTCAGAAATCAAACCTGCCTATTCCGACAACGGGTCTTGCCTACGGTATACTGAAAAGTTCTATCCTCAGCATTGGATTCCTGATTATTCTCAGCGTTCTCGGAGTTTCGATTACGCCGCTTCTCACAGCACTGGGCGTCGGGGGGCTCGCAGTTGCTCTTGCTCTCCAGGATACGCTCGGCAATCTATTTGCTGGTATCCATATCCTCATGGAGAGATCTGTCAGAGTGGGAGATTTCATAAAACTCGAAACAGGGCAGGAAGGCTATGTAGAGGATATAACCTGGAGAACGACACGGGTGCGGATGCTACTGAACAATATCGTCGTTATTCCAAATAGCAAGCTCGCTCAGAGCGTCGTGACGAACTACTATCTGCCGGAAAAGAGAATGTCTCTCCAGATTCCCGTGGGTGTCAGTTATTCTTCAGACCCGGAAAAAATTGAACAGATTCTTGTCGAAGAGGCCAAAAAGGCTGTCGGGCAGATACCCGGCCTTTTGGGGGAACCGGAGCCTTTCGCGAGGTTTATTCCCGGGTATGGGGAAAGTTCGCTCGATTTCACCCTTATTTGCCAGGTCGGGGAATTTGTCGACCAATATCCTGTGCAGCATGAACTGCGCAAAAGGATATTCCGGAGATTCAAGGAGGAAGGTATAGAAATACCATTCCCGCAGAGGACTGTTTATCTCAGGGAGGAGAAGCAGTCTTGAATGGTAGTGCGCATCTGCTGTCGAAGGGTAAAGGCATCTCTGTTTCTATCGAATACGTGCAGAAATATTCTGACGGAAAGATTTGAACACATAAAAGCTACTTAGCTGCTTCATCCATTGCATCCAAAATAATTTTTTCAACTTCCTTGGCTATCTCTTTTAGTTCAGGATTCGGATACATTGAAAGCATGACCGTTGGTTTGATGGTTGAAAGTTTGGTTTTGTCACCCTCTGTAAAAACTGAAATACGGCAGGGTAAGGCTGTTGATAGTTCAGCATTTGCCTCTACGACTTTTTTAGCCTGTAATGGATTACAGACTTCATAGATTCTGCATTCCTTGTTAAGTTCGACACCTTTTTTTGCCAGTGTTTCTTTAAGGTTGTGAACTGTAAGAACACCAAACTTTCTCTTCCTGATAGCCTCCTCAAGAGCTATTCCCACTTCATCTATATTTTTGGAAGATTCAAGGGTGTAAAGCATAGGGCGATACCTCGCTTTTTATTAAAATCGTTGCTTCCTGAGTTTAAACAACAAAATAAAGTTTTACAAGATATTACAGAGTCAATCACATTTTTTGATATACTTTAAACACACTGTTTCAAAATGCGGGCATTAATCAGTATGCGCTCGAACGGAGAAACCTTTAAAGTATATAAGGAGGATAATGGGATGTCCAGAACCATTTTTTACCGGCTTTGGCTTTTCGTCTGTTTAATTTTTCTCTGCATTATAAGGTTTCCGCTCTCGGCGGGTGCAGAGGCAGACAGGGAACTTTCATCTGGTGAAACGCTTTATGTTCCCGTCTATTCGAATGTCTATGCCGGACCGAAAGCGGTCACGCACCAACTCGCTACAATGCTGAGCATACATAATATAGACCCCAAACATACGATAATCATATCAAAGGCCGATTATTATGATTCAAATGGCAAATTTATCGAGAGCTACATTAAAAAACCAATAAACCTTAAACCATTTGCTCACACCTTTTTTTATCTGAAAGAATATGATACCCGGGGAGGGCCGGGTGCGAATTTCATTGTGAAGTGGCGTGCAGAGAAGAAGGTCAATCAGCCGATTGTCGAAGCGCTCATGTATGGTGCGAGAGCAGGGATATCGTTTACCTCACCAGGTCAGAGAATTACAGAATATGCAGAATGAGTAAAGCCTATCTCAAAATAGGTAATTTCTCGAAGAATCTGTCCCCCCCGCGAAAGCGGGGGCCGCTTAAGGCCTTGGGATACATGGATTCCCGCCTGCGCGGGAATGACGACCGGGTACGGACCGAAACAGTCCTCAATCTGCTCAAATACACTATCTGCTGTCTCGTTTATACCTATGGAATATGAATTCTTAAAATCACTGGAAGTAATCTTCATTGCGTCCGCAGCGGTTATCCTGCTGCTTTATAAGCTAAAAATACCCTCTCTCATCGGATTTATCGTCGCCGGCATCATTATCGGCCCTTATGGTATCGGGCTTATAAAGGATGTTCACTTTATTCAGATACTCGCAGAAATTGGTGTTATACTCCTCCTCTTTACAATCGGTATCGAGTTTTCCCTAACGAAACTGTTCAGAATCAAAAAGACTGTTCTGGGTGGGGGAGGAGCCCAGGTCTTTTTCACCATAATAGCATCCGCTGCTATTACCTATGTTGCTATAGGGGACATCAATAAAGCGATCTTTTTTGGATTTCTGTATGCCCTGAGCAGCACGGCAATAGTCCTAAAGTTGCTTGCCGAGAGAGGAGAGATAGACTCACCCCATGGTCACACGATGGTGGGCATTCTTATATTCCAGGATCTCTGCATTGTTCCGCTTATGCTCCTTATCCCTGTCCTGTCGGGAGATGGAATCGATATCCTTGACATTGGGGCGAAAATGGGGACAGCGGTACTCATTATTTTTATTGTGTTATTAAGCTCCAGATGGATAGTTCCTGCATTGCTCCATCAGGTTGTCCGGACGAGGAGCCGGGAACTCTTTCTGACCACTGTTATCCTCCTCTGTCTCGGCATAGCGCTTCTTACCTCCCGTTTCGGTCTTTCCCTTGCTCTCGGAGCGTTTCTCGCAGGTCTCATTATATCCGAGTCAGAGTATGCTCATCAGGCACTGTCAGATATATTGCCATTTAAGGACAGCTTCATGGGACTCTTCTTTGTATCCATTGGAATGCTTATGAATACCGAGTTTGTGGTTGATAACGGTATCAGGATAGCTGAGGTTGTTGCATTGATATTCGGACTGAAAATTATTACGGGAATTGTCTCGGCCCTGCTGATAGGAAATGCCCTGAGGACGTCTGTTATGACCGGGCTCGGACTTGCTCAGATTGGAGAGTTCTCGTTTGTCCTTGCAATTGCCGGTAAAGCATCAGGATTGATCTCCGAAGAATTTTATCAGCTTTTCCTCTCATCTTCTGTCGTGACGATGATATTGACTCCCTTCATGATGAATGCTGCACCGATGATATCCGAGTG
>JAGSYM010000127.1 GCA_018262395.1 Nitrospirota bacterium
CTGGCTGCTTTCAGAAATTCGTACAACTGTCTCGGAAAACTCATTTCACTCCCTCCTTTTTGATTATTTCAGCCTTTCAAATTCCATCTGAAATGTGTGTTTTCTTCCACCTCCCATGAGTCGTGAATATGCAATAGGGCTTCCGTCTGAACTGATCATGACTCTTTTAAAAAGGAGGGCATATCCTCCTTCCCTTGATTTGATCACACGCGCAGTTTTCTCCTTCAACTCGGTAATCTCAGTTATCTGTAAGATTTTTGATATCTTTTTTGTACCTTTTTCCTCGATCAGGTCATACAGTGATTTATCAGATATTTTTTCTGAGTGTATATCAGGAAGAATGAATAACGGAATAAAGAACTCTTCGGCGAATGACTCATCATTAACGATCATCCTGTTCAGAATATAGTAGATATTTTCATCAGTTATGAGAAGTTTCTTGGTCTCCTCAGATGACTCCCGAATCCCTCTTTCGACAACTTCCTTGCTTACCGTCACCTCCTCTCCAAACAGATCATTCTCTGACAACCGCACCTTCATGAGTATTCCAGGATGCGGTATTGCGTAGGTTACAAAGGTTCCTTTCCCCTGCTGGCGTTTGAGGTATCCCTGCCTGACAAGTTCATGAATAGCCTCCCTGACCGTGACTTTGCTGACATCGTATATCCTGCAAAGCTCGTCCTCAGGTGGTATCTGTAAGCCGTCCCGCCATTCCCCGCTTTCGATCTTCTTTAAAAAAATGGCATAGACCTGAACGTAAAGCTTTTCCTTACTCCCCCTGTCTACTGTATCAATCCTCATATGCTTATTATTTCATGTCTTTATAATCTTTACTATGAAAAGCAACGGATATGCCAACTTTTTAACACGTTGATAATGAAGATTATTTCATTTTTGTGCACAAACGAACGCACAATTATGATGCGAGCAGGAATTGAATATTGAACAACTATTAAGACTTTTTGATCTGCAACATATTATTGCAGTGAAATCATATATTGCTGTTAATTTTTTTGAGTTTCCTCTGGAGCTGCTGCCGGTATATACCAAGCTCTGAAGCTGCCTTAGAGACATTTCCTCCTGATCTCTGCAGGGCTGACCAGATTAATTCCTTTTCGAGATCAGCAAGGGCCAGCTTTAATTTCAGCCTTGGAGTAACCTTTCGTGAAGGTGTCTGCAACAGGTAGGACGGTAAGTCGGAAGGCAATAAGATAGGACTGTTACTGAAAGAAATTGCCCGCTCAATGATATTTTCAAGTTCCCGGATATTGCCGGGATATGAATATCGCGTGAGTATGCCCGCTGCTTCTTCACTGATATTTTTTATGAGAAGGTCTTTTCTTTTGTGCGCATGCTTTTTTATGAAGTGCTCTGTTAATGACGGCACATCCTCCATCCTGTTTCTCAATGGCGGAAGGTCGATATTGATAACATTCAACCGGTAATACAGGTCATCCCGGAAAAATCCTTTTGTCGTAGCAAGGCCAAGGTCCTTGTTCGTTGCTGCGATAATCCTCAAATCGACAGTAATGGGATGTGTACCTCCGATGCGCAAAATCTCGCCTTCCTGGATGACCCGCAGAATTTTAGTCTGGAACAACGGAGACACATCCCCGACCTCATCAAAAAAAACCGTTCCCCGGTCTGCTATTTCAAGCAGACCTTTTTTGGTATAATTTGCTCCGGTAAAAGAACCCTTTTCAAAACCGAAAAGTTCCGACTCAAGAAGGGTATCAGGGATAGCACTGCAATTGATGGTGACAAAGGACTTGTCTTTTCTCGGACTCCATTTGTGGATAGCCCGTGCAACAAGCTCCTTTCCGGTTCCGCTCTCCCCGGTAATCAGGACATTGCTCTCACTTACTGCTGCCTTCTTTATCAGACCAAAAACTTCCTGCATGACGGTGCTCGTGCCGACCGTTTCATCGAATCCATATTCGGTATCCAGGATCTTTTTCCTGTGCTGCTGAATGATCGCAGCGAGAACTGCAGATGTGAGCGGTTTCTCCAGGAAATCACTCGCGCCAAGCTTCATTGCCTCAACAGCTTGCTGCACATTGGCTCCGGAATAGGCTATAACAGGCATGCGGTGACGTAATTCCAGAAGCCGCTTCTGCCATTCAGCCATATCAAGATCGAGAAACGCCATGTCGTACTGAAGGGGATTGACCGGATCGGTGCCTACAGTGAAGGTTTTTTGTTTCAAATCCTTTTTATCAAATTTCCCTTTGACTGATTTGAATACGGAAAGTATTTCCTTGGCATTGTCAGATAATACAAGGATATTGCGCATGGAGTATTGTAAATCAGGTCGTGAAGAAAAAACAGTATGACGACTTATTGAGCGTGCACAAGGTCAATGACTGTCACTTCGGGTGGTGATAAAAAGCGGATCGGCGGACCCCATGTGCCTGAACCCCTGCTGACATAGAGGGACGATCCGTCAGAAAGGTTTGCAAATCCTGCCTGTGTCTGGTAGTACAGTCCGGTGATGATGCTGAAGGGGAATATCTGGCCCCGGTGAACATGGCCGGATAGCTGTAAATCAAAAAGCCCATGAGACTTACCATCAACAAGCGGCCTGTGTTTCAGGAACAGGGTAAATCTGCCGTCTGGTATGTCAGAAAGCAGGTCTTTTTCTGACCTGGACGGATATGGGCCAAATGACCTTGCCTGTGGATCATCAACTCCCGCAATAGTAATGCCTTCGAGATTCACCCGCTCGCCCCTCAGCACGGTGAATCCTGCCTGCGCAGTAAAATTCAGAGATTGTTCGAGCCCTGCATAGAATTCGTGGTTACCTGTTATCGCAAACTTGCCAAACCGTGGGTTGATCTCCCGCAGCATTGCGGCAAGTTCGGAGAGGTTGTCAATCTGCCCGTCGACAAGGTCGCCTGTCGAAACAAGGATATCGGGATCTGCATTTTTCACTTCAGTCAGAATCTTTTTCAGGCGGCTCTCCCTCACAATCAGTCCGAGGTGAACATCCGAAATCTGGGCTATTCTCAGCCTGTCGATATCAGCGGGGATTTTATGAGATTTAATCGTGAAGGTTTCTGTACGGATGTTTCCTGCCTCGAAATATCCGTAAACAGCGATGCCTATCGAAATCATGAGCGGAATAAAAAAGGCATGCTGCCTTGTGATCGCAAAAGAGGACAAGTCATGCCTCAGAATGAATCCGCCTGCAGAGATGATGAGCCTGTGCAGATCAATCACCAGGGAAGAGGAAACAAAAAGAAAGAGGATTCCCATCCACATATAGCCGGTATAGGATATCAACCGCGCAAAAAAATCGAAACCGGCTTTTTCAGAGAAGCGAACGATGATAGGTGCAAGGATCATAATCAGCATGAACCCTGCAATGAAGATACCTGTCAGCGTGCTGAAGGCAAAGGCTGCCCGTGCCTTCAGAAAGGCGTAGAGATGGAGACTTCCGTAAAGCAGGAAAAAGGTCAGCAGAAAGAGCGTCAAGTCGAACCGCCTTATTTATTAATTTTGTGTTTGACGGCAGATACAGTATTTTCGCTCATTCTCGGCCCCGATATGCATCGGGACCTCCGAGGTGAATTCTGTCTTCGACAGTCTTCAAATCCGCTCAAATACGTTATCTGCCGTTCATTGTATGCATAATGTGGCTCAGTGCATACCAGGTACCGTGCCCGGTTTTTCTCTTTTCATGACGATAACAAACGGCAGCACACATACCATTATTATACAGACAAGGAAGAATGCATCGTTGAATGCCATCATCGATGCCTGCCTGAGGAGCTCCCTGTAAATCATTCCGAGTCCTCCGAAACCTGACGTAAAATCATCAGCTCCCCTGTACTGCAGAAACTGTGAACTTTGCCCGGAGAACATTTGATAGGCGCTGTCGAATGGCGTCAGATTCTCGACAAGATGGTTCTGATGGAATTGTGACCGGCGTGACAGCATGGTCGTTACAAAGGCAACCCCGAAGCTCCCCCCAAGGTTCCTGAGGAGGTTATATATGGCGGAAGCATTCGCCATATCCTCCCTTTTTATTCCGGACATGGTCATAGTGGTAAGAGGGATAAAGAAAAAACCCATTCCCACACCGAGAACAATTCTTGGCCATATAATGGTATTGAAACCGGCATGAAGATTGAAATTCGACATGAGATACGTTGCATAGGCATTCACAATGAGACCAAAAGCCAACAGAAATTTTGGATTTACTCTATTGACGAGATTGCCCGCAATGGGAAGGGCTATCATTGTTGCAATACCTCCGGGTCCCAAAACCAGTCCTGCAAGATAGGCAGTATATCCCATGAGCGTCTGGAGATAGATTGGGAGAAGGACAATGCTTGCAAAGAGGTTAAAAAAACCCAGGAACATGACGATATTTCCTGTGCTGAAGGTAAGATTTTTGAATGCCCTGAGATTGACAACAGGATGTTCGGCAACCAGTTCGATGAATACGAAACCAATCAGTGAGGTGAGGGAAATGCCGCTTAACCAGATGATAAAACTGGATGAAAACCAGTCTTCCTGTTGTCCTTTATCAAGCACAATCTGCAGACAACCCAATCCAAGGGAAAGGAGAGCAAGTCCCCAGTAATCAATTTTCATCTTCATCCTTTTCATATAGGGAGGGTCCTTAATGAAAAAGAGCGTCAGAATGACAGACAGTATTCCTATCGGGACATTGATAAAGAATATCCAGTGCCATGACCAGTTATCGGTAATCCAGCCGCCGAGGAGCGGTCCGATAATAGG
>JAGSYM010000128.1 GCA_018262395.1 Nitrospirota bacterium
AAAAAGGCGCTTGAGTTTTTCCGAAAAGCCTTTGAGATTGCCGAGAAAATCGGCGATGTTGCCGAGGTATCTAAAAACTATAACCAGATAGCAACAGTATACCAAAACAGGGGAGATTATGACCTGGCGCTTGAGTTTTCATGCAAGGCGCTTGAAATTTCCGAGAGGATCGGGGATGTAGCCGGCATCTCAACGAGTTACAGGCAGATAGGTATAGTTCATCAGGAAAAAGGCGACTTTGACAAGGCCCTTGAGTTTTACCAGAAGGCCCTTGAGATAGCAAAAAAGGTCGGTGATATCGTAGGCATCTCTAAGAGCTATCATCAGATGGGGATAGTCTACCAAAACAAGGGCAACTATGAAAGCGCCCTTGAGTTTTACCAGAAGGCCCTTGAGATAGCAAAAAAGGTCGGAGATATTGTCGGAGTAGCAAGCACAGTAGGCATGATAGGAAAGGTCATGCATATGAAAAAAAATTATAAGGACGCCTTTATAGATTACCTTATTTCCCTCGATATCTTTGAAAGAATCGGCTCGCCCAATCTAAATATCATCAATGAGTTAATATCCGAGTTGACAAAGGAAATGGGTGAAGAAGACTTTAACCAACTGCTGACAGAATTTAAAAACCAGCCATAGACTTTTTTAGCTATACTCCTGATATAATTATCCGGATTAAAATGGTTTACAGGCACAGAGAAAAATGAATCTTAATGATGAGATCCAGATAGAGCGCCCTCCGGAAGAGGTCTGGCAATATATTCAAAGTCCTGCTCTCATGCTAAAATGGAGCCCCAGAATCAGGGCTTTTGTCCCTGTTTCATGGGGTGAGCCTTCAGAAGGCTACAGGTACAGGATCCGATACGAAATGATTGGCAGGGAGAGTAATTTTCTGGCGGAGTTCATGGAATACCAGAGGCCGGTAAAACTGCTCATACATCTTTCAGGAGGCAACCTCCCGGTCAAAGGGTATATTCAGGAGGTCTATGAGTTAGCTGAAAATGTGGGGGGACTTTGGTGAAACAGAGAATTGAGGTTTATAATTCCGACATGAATATTTTTTTAGTATTTATGACGATATTAATTCATTTTTTCAGCAGATTTTCAAGGAAAAAACATCTGAGGTTGTTAAAAGACTTTATCGAATCTGCCCAAAAAGAATAAAAAATAAGCTCGAGGATTGCCGGAATGGGTATGCATGAAAAAACTCAAACTCATTCAGACAATAAAAAAAGGACGTAAAAACAAGAGTCATACATATGCGAAGCAATCTTTGAAACAGGCGTAGCGATGAGATGAAAAGCATTCGATTTCTTTTCTCTCAGGAGGAAGAACACTGAAAATGCAGGCCATTGGGAAAATAGCCAACTAAAAGGCGTAGCTCCGGCAAAACTCAATAAGACAAGGCTTTTTACCGCGATCCAGAAAGCAGAAGGCAATTTTGACTGCTCTGCAACACCGCATGTAAAAGACTGCAATCAACTGCGCTGCATCTGACGACATGACTGTATTGCATTAATTTAAACTTAAAAAAACTAACCATAGAGTTCTCAGAGTAAATCATATAAAAACTGATAGTTTTTTTACTATCAATATGTTTCTCTGTGTGGCCTGTGGTTAATTGCTTTATTCTGGTTAAGCAGCGACACATGTGTAGATGCGATAGAGGAGCTTTGCCCAGAAGCCGTTGGGCAGCACTCCAAAGACGCTGGTTTGACCGCCGAACTCTTGTGCCATAACATTGCGTATTCGCATAACATCAGCCATCTGCAGCGCATATCTTCTGGCCAGATCGTCTGATGTCAGCAAGAGTGCCGGCGCCGCTGACATGTCAGTCAAATGCCAGCCGGCCTTTGTCATGCTGCTTTCAAGTTCGCAGACTGTGGGATACCATTTGTCCGAGTTCATATGCCTGTACAGCGCATTGAGACAGGCTGCATCCCCCTTGTCTTCAAAGGAGGCAGTCTGATGCACGAAGATCTCGCCTTTCCTTGCCTGACTATGAAGATGGAGAAGCACAGACAGTAGTCCAGCCCCCCCGAAGTAGTGGAGGACTGAACGCATCATGTAGAAAAATCTCTTATTTTCAGGTCCGACATCACTGCGGCGGAAATCTGTAACCAGGGCCCGAACACACCTAATGCCCGCCTTGCACGCTGAGGCAAGTTGGACATAAGAGCAGTCAAGATTCACAAGGGCCAGGCCCCCGCAGAGTTCCTGGCGAGCCAGTTGAGACAGCAGAAAACCCGTTCCACCACCTAAGTCAACTACGACGTCAGCGTGTGATTCGATTAAGAGTTCTCTTGCTTTTTCCACAAAAGGCAGCGCGATCGCAGGGTCTGAAAAATATCCGCCGTGCAACTTACCCCATTCCTCTCCATGAACTGACTCTTCTCTGTTGATCTGTTTATTCATTTAAACCCTTTATTTTTTGACTATATCTATACCAAGCAAATAAAAACATTATAGACTTACTTGAAACAAAATAAAAGGTCCTTTCAAACTACCTCAGATGCTTTTTAGCCAACAGAAGGCCGGCCAGAAGCAGGTGCTTTAAGCACGGGGCCGCAAAGTAGAGAGGTTAATGTCCGAAAGCTCCTCAAGCTCCCGGACCATTTTAATAGGGGTGCCTGACTGTGGGATAAGCAGGGCAGAAGTCCGGGGTGTTTAGAATCTGGGACAATTACTTTTTTTCTCATGCTATTATAAATTTTTCAAAATCCAATGCTGGCTAAAATATATCAATCATTTTCCTGATACTCTCAGACCGTCTAAAACGCCCGAGGTGTTTGCGTGATCATCTTAATGCCCTCTACCTTTGGATAAGGACGGATAAGATGCTACAATGTATCCATGGCTGCGGAAGAAAAGCTGACAGATAAATTAAAAAGCCCCCAGTGGCGCGCAATTATAGCCTCACTTCTTATCTTTGCTTTCCTGATCTTATGGACCCAATATTTTGTCGATAACAACCAGGTGCTTTACAACCTAAGCTACAGCAAGTTTGTCGAGCAGCTGGATGCAGGCAATATCAAGTCTGTCACGATAAAAAAACTTGTTGTCACCGGTGTCTTAAATAAGGATATCCAAATCACTTTGCCGGGTGAGGTGAAGGCTGTAACAGTAAAAAACTTCCGGACCTTCCTGCCGTTATTTCAGGGAGAAGCGCTTATGAGCAAGCTTGCAGAAAAACATGTTGTTATTACAATAGAACCTGAAGAAGAGAGGTCTCTTCTGGGGCAGATTATAATAGGAATTCTCCCGTGGGTTCTGATAATCGGAGTATGGATCTTTCTGATGAGGCGCACGCAGCAGCAGATGCAGGGAGGCCCCGGCGGTGTTTTCTCTTTCGGTGCAAGCAAGGCTAGACTCTTTGATGCCAAAAAGCCCGGCATAACATTCAAGGATGTTGCCGGCATGGACAAGGTAAAAAATGAGCTTATGGAGACGGTAGAATTTCTGAAGGACCCATCCCGTTATGCGGTCATCGGTGCTAAGGTCCCTAAGGGGGTGCTGCTGGTAGGGCCTCCAGGCACAGGGAAGACCCTTCTTGCACGCGCTACAGCAGGAGAGGCGGGGGTACCGTTTTTCAGCATCAGCGCCTCTGAGTTCATAGAGATGTTTGTGGGCGTCGGAGCTTCCCGCGTCAGAGACATGTTTAAAAAGGCCAAGGAGGCACACCCTAGCATTATTTTCATAGATGAAATTGATGCCGTAGGCCGCACACGTGGCACGGGACTAGGAGGGGGGCATGATGAGAGGGAGCAGACTCTCAACCAGCTTTTAAGTGAGATGGACGGGTTTGATCCTCATACTGAAGTCATTGTCATGGCTGCAACGAACAGGCCTGATGTGCTTGACCCTGCTCTTTTAAGGCCGGGCCGGTTCGATAGACATATTGTTATCGACAGGCCTGGATGGAAGGAACGCAAGGCGATTCTTGAAATCCATGTTAGGGGCAAGGTCCTCGCTGATGATGTCAACCTTGAAATCATCGCAAGAGGGACGCCGGGGATGACAGGGGCGGATCTTGAAAACCTGGCCAATGAGGCTGCTCTCGTTGCCCTTAGGAACAAAAAAGACCGCGTTTACATGCATGATTTTGAAGAGGCAAGGGACATTTTATTGATGGGGGCGGTGCGGGAAGAGACAATCAATGATATGGAAAAGAAGATAACTGCTTATCATGAGGCAGGACATGCCCTTGTTGCCTGGGAACTGCCCGGCACTGACCCTCTTTATAAAGTAAGCATTATCCCTCGTGGAATGGCTATGGGTGTTACACAGCTGCTGCCCGAGGAAGACAGGCATTATTATCCGATGACATATCTAATGAACAAGTTGAGCGTGGCGCTCGGAGGTAGAAATGCTGAGAAAATTGTCTTTGATGATGTCAGCAGCGGAGCGCAGAATGACCTCAAGGAAGCTACGAAGCTTGCGGAAAAGATGGTAGCGCAGTGGGGCATGAGTGAAAAAATAGGGCCGCTGAATCTCGGAAGGGGAGAGGAACATCCCTTCCTCGGCATGGAACTAGCCCAGCCGAAACGCTACAGCGAAGAGATGGCATGGCTTATAGACCAGGAGATACAGAAGCTTCTCAATATTGCGGAATCGCGCTCAAAGGAGATATTGCTTAAAAACAGAAAGGTGCTGGACAGTCTGGCAGAAGCACTTATCAAAGAGGAAATCCTTGATAAGACTGATATAGAGAAGATAATCACGGAATCAAAACAAGGGGAGACAAG
>JAGSYM010000007.1 GCA_018262395.1 Nitrospirota bacterium
CATGACAGATATAGGACATTAATTTACAGGCATCAATAACTGTGGATTCCTATAGCTTCAGGCACCATCCTGGATCAATTATCTCAGCCTACAGGTTGCAGCTACTGGTCATAACTAACGTTTTTTCTTCGACTGCAAAAATTACTTGACATTTGTGAAAATAGTGTTGTATTTAAATATATTAGCACTCTGCCAGTGAGAGTGCTAATATAAATTAAAACCGTTTTTAAAACGAGTATCTACATTTTTACAGGGAGGTGAAAGACTATGTTATGGTCGGATTTGGAAAGGCTTGGAAGGTTTTGGGATCCATGGAATGAATTTGAGCGCATGCAACGCGCGGTGTCACGATGGGTATCTCCTCCGTCTGCAGATTTCCCGGCAGTAAATGTATGGGTTTCAGGCGATGAGGCAGTACTCACAACAGAAATACCGGGTGTCGATCCGAAATCAATTGACATCTCGGTTGCCGGCAAAACGCTCACCATTCGCGGTTCCCGAAATCCCGAAGAGCTCAAGGAAGGAGATACGTATCACCGGAGAGAGCGGTGGTCAGGGCAGTTCACAAAAACCGTCGACATGCCATTCTTGATCGAAACAGGCAAGGTTAATGCGAAATTCAGCAGGGGAATTCTTCACATAACTGCTCCCCGTGCAGAGGCTGAAAAGCCAAAGAAAATTGCTGTTAAATCAGACTAACGATAACAGAGGAGGTGATTGCATATGGCAGATACAGCAAAGGAAGTCCAAAAGAAAGAAGCTGAGACTCCGGAAAAAGGAGAACTCACACGGGCCCGCAGGATATATTCTCCAGCTGTAGACATTATAGAGCGGAAGGATGATATCGTTGTGGTAGCTGATATGCCCGGTGTCGATGATACATCAGTCGATATAACACTCGAAAAAAATGTTCTGACCATCTACGGCAAGGTGGAAGCTGATATCCCTGAAAGGCACACCCTGTACCTTTCAGAATATGGTATAGGGGACTATCAGAGAGTTTTCACGCTGACTGACGAGGTCGACAGAGAGAGAATTCAGGCAACTGTTAAAAACGGCGTTGTTAAAATACTTCTGCCGAAGGCCGAGGTTGTCAAAACAAGAAAAATCTCGGTTAAGGCTGAGGCATAAGGAACAAGGGAGGTAAGTACTATGCCGAAAAAAAATGTTGTGCCAGCTGAAAAAAAGACTGTACCAGCAAAGCGAGAAGAATATAATCCTTTCTCGCTGCTGCGCCGGGAAATGAATGCGCTCTTTGACAATTTCTTCCGCGGATTCGAAATAGAGCCGTTCACTGGACGTTTTGCTGCTTTCAGTCCGAGCATTGACGTGAAGGAATCTGATAAGGAAATCTCTGTCACTGCAGAGCTCCCGGGAATGGATGACAAGGATATTGACATTTCTCTGACACCAGATTCCCTTTCGATAAAAGGCCAAAAGAAAGAAGAGAAGGAAAACAAGGGGAAGGACTATTACCGCATTGAACGTTCCTACGGCTCATTCAGCCGCACTATTCCCCTTCCATCAGAAATTGATATGGACAAGGTTAAGGCTGATTTCAAAAAAGGTGTACTGACCGTTTCTCTCCCCAAGACGGCCAAAGCAATAAAAGAAACAAAAAAGATTCCTGTCAAAACAGAGTAACCGGATGACTTTTAAGAGCCGGCATGGTTTCATGCCGGCTCATTATTTCATTCCCCCTTCCCATCAATTATAATCAAGCATGCGTATGATATCTTTGCCTTCATCTCTTCCCGTCATTGTTATGGGCCTGACCTCAATGCTCCTTCAGATAACCGTACTGCGCCTTTTGCTCTCGACATTCTCGGGCAACGAGATTGATATCGGGATCACCCTCTCCTTCTGGTTGATCTATGTCGGTATAGGAAGTTATACAGGAAAAAGGATATCGTTCAAACATGCCTTCGGGATCTCTTTTTCTCTCATAGCTATCCTCTCTCTGCCAACCGTTATGGCGATAAAAGCTATCCGTACCTTCTTGGCTCTTGAACCGGGGGAGACAGTATCATTCATCGATACTGTCTCATCAACGGCGCTGACGCTCTTCCCACTCTGTTTCATCATCGGGGCGCAATTCCCTCTTGCTGTTTCATATGCAGGAAACAGGAATGCGGCGGGCAGGATATATGGCCTTGAAGCACTGGGTGCTTTCGGAGGAGGCATACTTTTTACGTTTATGATCGCCTCGAGGATTTATGCTCTTGAGCTCTGTCTGATTCTTTCACTGCTCAATCTCATGACAGCAGTTTACCTTTCAAGGAAAAAAATTGTCCTCGTGCTTTGTCTTATTCCCCTCTTCTTTTATTTCATTTTTCATACCAGTGCTCCCTCTTTTTTATGGCATGGTGCAGAGGTGACCCAAGTCGGGGAATCAAAGTTGGGAGAGATCGCGGTCATCAAAGTGGGAGGTCAATCGAGCATCTATGCCAATGGACAGCTTGTATTCAGCTACCCTGATGCCCAGGTTGAGGAAATGACAACCCACCTTCCGATGACAATGCATCCCTCACCAAAAAATATCCTTGTCATCGGCGGCTCTCCCGGGGCACTGAAGGAACTCCTGAAATATCGGGTCGACCGGATAGACTTTTTAGAACTTGATCCCAGAATACTCGATTTTTCTCTCACTCTTCTCAACACCCCCGAATATTATAACGTTATCAAGGATTCCAGAATCCATCTTCTGATTCAGGACGGACGGAGATTCATCAAGAGTGTAAAAACCCCGATATATGATCTGATTATCCTCAACCTTCCACAGCCATCAACAGCAAGCATCAACAGATTCTACACGATTGAATTCTTCAGGGAGGCACGGAGTGTTCTCAGGGAAGACGGCATTCTGGCAATGCACATACCACAATCAGCAGGGTATATGGGGAAAAGAATGCAGATGGCGAGTGGCTCTGTTTATAATTCTCTCCGAACCGTCTTCCAAAGCGTGGCCGTAACATCACAGGAGTATGGCATGCTCTTTTCGTCAGATACGCATATCGATAGCAATCCGGATGTACTGGAGGAGAGATTTGCTGAGAGACATATAGCCGTTGAGTATTTTCATCAGTATATTTTCCGGGATGCCTTTTCGTCATTCGGTGTGGATTATGTCAAACAGAGGCTGAGTGAAGCAAAATCAATAAATACAGACTTTCATCCATCTGCATATCTCTTCAATCTCATGCTCTGGGCAGAAATGCATGGGGGCAAAGCTCTCCATTACCTGCTTCACATTAAAGGATGGCATATCTTCACTGCAATAATAATCATTTTGTCTCTGTTGTCAGTTTTTCTGTTTCGGCAGACAAAAAGGGTAATCTCTTTTTCGGTATTTACGACAGGTTTCTCCGGAATGTCTTTTGTACTCACTGTTATTCTGGCTTATCAGTCTCTGCACGGTTATGTGTACGAGATGATCGGGATGCTGTCCGCCTTATTTATGATCGGCCTCTGGGCAGGAACATCGGCAACAAACACTTTACAGAAGCCGGTCAAAACACTGTTAATCTTAGAGATATGTACCATTTCCCTCGCTGTTCTCTCACTGTTCATATTAAAAATTGGATCTATCTTGTATTTCGTCGTCTTCAGTGCAGGAACTGTAAGCGGTGCACAGTTCAGCACGGCAAATTTGTCTCTCGGGGAATCAACCGATGGTGGTCGGCTCTATGCGCTTGATTTAATCGGTTCATTCATTGGTGCTTTGATATCATCGCTGATTATTATTCCTCTTGCAGGTATACCAAGCGCACTCCTTTTCGTGGCTTTGATAAAGGCTTTCTCGGCTATGCTGATCTTGAGCCTGAGACCTTTTTATGAGAATCTGACATAAACATTCTCTCTGCAAAAAAGTATAAAAATACCAGATATTCCTCCCTTTGGAAAAGGGAGGTGAGGAGGAATTTTTGTGATGAGGAAATCATCCATAAATCTCCCCTTCCCCCTCTTTGCCAAAGAGGGGCATTTTGAGAGCAATTAGTTTTATACTATTGAATGGCAAAGAGAGTGCAATGCGAGCTTTGCCCCAATGGATGCGTGCTCGAATTGGGACAGCACAGCAGGTGCCGGGCACGGGCGAACAAAGATGGAACGCTTTACAGCCTCGTCTACGGGAAACCATGCGCAGTCCATGTCGATCCGATCGAAAAAAAACCCTTCTTTCATTTTCTCCCGGGTACGACGGCGTTTTCCATTGCTACCGCAGGTTGCGTCCTAAGCTGCAAATTCTGCCAGAACTGGCAGATATCCCAGGCAAAACCCGAAGATACGGACACCTATGATCTGCCACCTGAAAAAGTGGTAAGTAACGCAGTGGCTTACAAATGCAGATCTGTAACGTATACATACACCGAGCCTACCGTCTTTTATGAGTACATGTATGACACTGCTGTCATAGCAAAAAAGCAGGGGATAAAAAACACCATGCATTCATGTGGCTACATCAATGAAAAACCACTTAGGACATTGTCAAAGTACATGGATGCCGCTGATATCGATCTTAAAGGTTTCACAGAAGATTTTTACAGCAGGATTTGCAGCGGGAGCCTCAAGCCGGTACTTGATTCCCTTGTCGTGTTAAAGCAAGAAGGCGTATGGCTTGAGATAACGAATCTCGTCATACCGACTCTTAATGACGATATGAAAAAGATCAGGGAGATGAGCAGCTGGATAGTCAAAAACCTTGGACCCGATGTGCCGATACATTTTTCCCGGTTTTTCCCCCATTATAAATTGACAAACCTTCCGCCGACGCCGATTGAGACAATGGAAGGCGCGAGAAAGAGTGCTTTAGATGCCGGTTTGAAATACGTCTATATCGGCAATATCCGGCATGAAGGTGAGAATACCTTCTGTCCGAAATGCAAAAAAATGCTTATTGAGAGAATGGGATATTTTGTAAGACAAAATCTTGTATCGAATGGCAAGTGCAAATTCTGTGGTACAAGTATTGCAGGAGTTTGGAGTTGAAGAAATACAGGGGCCAAGAGGTCAGGGATTCAAGTGAAACACAAAAGATGTTCACGATATAAAATCAATCACTTGAACCCTCGAACTCTGGGATCCTCGAATCCTGAAAGGTGTACTTTATGAAACGAAGGGAATTTTTAAAACTGTTCATATCCAGTGCTTTTCTTGCCTTGTTCACCAGGAAGGCTGTTGCTAAAGAAAACCCCGAGAAGCCATTGAAAGAGGCTATGTTCTGGAAAAAAGTGGACTGATCATGAAAAATCATCTGTGGACCATATTACTTACACTCTCTTTTCTCCTGACATGTCTTGTCGGCACCGGATGTACGGACAATATCAAAGAGCCATCTGTTGCGGGCACATTTTATCCGGCTGATAAAAAAGAGTTGAAGGACACCATTGACACATTTCTTTCAAAAGCAAACAGAATTCCCGGGGAGGGAAACATCATTGCACTGATCTCGCCACATGCCGGATACAGATATTCCGGGCAGGTCGCGGCATATGGATACAAGCACATTCAAGACCGTGATATCAGGAAAATTATTTTAATCGGCCAGAGCCATCACGAAGGCTTTAAGGGCGCATCTGTTTATACAAATGGGTCTTTCAAGACGCCACTTGGGAATGTGGAAATTGATGAGAAATCCGCTAAGAAGCTTTTGAATGAGAATGCGGATGTAAAATTTTATCCCGAAGCATTTGCAAAAGAACATTCGATCGAAGTGCAGCTCCCCTTCCTTCAGTCTATGCTGAAAGATTTCACCATCATTCCCTTACTCATTGGGTCTCCCACAAGACAGACGTTCGAACATCTCATATCAGAATTGACAGAGATGATGGATGGACAAACCCTTATGATTGCAAGCACTGATCTCTCGCACTATCACGGATATAGCGAGGCAGTGGAAATGGACAGTAAGCTTATTTCAGCCATCGAACGTCTCTCTGTAATGAATGCGGGCGAGTTGGTTCAGACTGGGAAATCCGAGATGTGCGGATCTATTCCTGTAATAATCGCAATGGAAGTTGCAAAAAGACACGGGGCAAACCTTGGTGTCCTCTTTAACTATGCCAATTCAGGTGATGTCACGCAGGAAAAGGATAAGGTTGTCGGTTATGCCTCAATGGGCCTAATCAGAAGCCCGTATACGGATGTCGAGAAAAAGGAATTGCTTTCCATCGCGCGGAATGCCATCACTGAATTCGTAACTGACAAAAAGACAATTGAAGTTGACATGAAGAATCCAAAATTGAGAACAGACGGGGCTGTATTTGTGACCATAAAGGAAAAGGGCTCCCTGAGAGGATGTATCGGTCATGTTCAGGCGATTATGCCTCTGTATCAGTCAGTTATCAAAAACGCCATAGCCGCATCATCGAGTGATCCGAGATTTCCCCCGATGACAAAAGATGAATTACAGGATATCGAAATCGAAATCTCCATTCTGTCCCCCATGCAAAAATTGAAGGACGTAAAAAACATTCAGATAGGCAAGCACGGTCTGGTCATCAGAAAAGGCTCCCAGAGCGGACTGCTCCTTCCACAGGTTCCGATTGAGCAGGGGTGGGACAGACAAACCTTTCTGAAACAGATTTGTGCCAAGGCCGGCCTGCCGGAATATGCATGGAAAGATGCAGAATTATATACCTTTACTGCAGAGATCATTAAGTAAAAGTTTCAACAATCCCTCAACACGCAATTCACCAGAAATATCGTTTTAAATCAAAGAATTAAGAAAATCTGAATTTTTTCTTGACATGCACTATATATTGTGGTTTAATGTCTGTGCAATTCAATAAAATACAATTTATAGATAGTAAAAACGAGTTAGAGAAGGGGGAATCATGGAAGTAACACAAGGATTGGGCCTGTCACCAAATGCTCTCAAGGTGCTTGAGAAGAGGTATCTGAAAAAGGATGAAGAAGGGAAAGTTGTTGAAAAACCGGAAGATCTCTTCAGGAGAGTCGCGAAAAGTGTAGCATCGGCTGATTTGCACTATGGCAAGTCTGAGGAGGAAGTCGGGAAGCTTGCACATGATTTTTATGAAATGCTTGCATCCCTCACGTTCCTTCCAAATAGTCCTACCCTTATGAATGCCGGTAGGAGACTTGGCCAACTGAGTGCCTGTTTTGTCCTTCCTGTGGACGACTCGATGGAATCCATATTCGATGCTGTTAAATACACTGCAATTATCCATAAATCAGGAGGAGGGACGGGATTCAGCTTTTCAAGGCTGAGGCCGAACGGAGACATCGTTGGTTCCACGAAGGGGATATCTTCAGGGCCTGTTTCTTTTATGACTGTCTTTGACACAGCTACTGAGGCGGTAAAACAGGGCGGGACAAGAAGGGGTGCAAACATGGGTCTCTTGCGGGTAGACCACCCTGATATTCTCAGTTTCATTACCTGTAAGGACGATACAACGAAATTCAATAATTTCAATATTTCCGTTGCTCTCACCGAGGAGTTTATGCAGGCAGTTGAAGAAGACAAAGCCTATGATCTTGTGAACCCGAGAACAAAGAAGGTTGTCAATTCCCTGAAGGCAAAAGAGGTGTTTCACCTTATTGTGGAGCATGCATGGAAAAATGGTGAACCGGGCATTGTCTTTATCGACAGGGTAAATGCCTCGAATCCAACCCCGAAAGCAGGGAGAATAGAGTCCACCAATCCATGCGGTGAGCAGCCCCTCCTCCCATACGAATCCTGTAATCTCGGCTCAATCAATCTCGCAAAAATGGTGAAGCCTGAATCAAAAGAAATTGACTGGGACAGACTGCGGGATACAACACGGAAAGCAGTGCATTTCCTCGACAATGTCATCGACATCAATAAATATCCTCTCCAGAAGATAGAAGAGATGACCAGGGCAAACAGAAAGATTGGCCTGGGCGTCATGGGATGGGCCGACTTGCTCATACAGCTCGCCATCCCGTACAATTCGGACAAAGCAGTGCACCTTGCCGAAGAACTGATGGAATTTATCCAAAAAGAGGGGACACATACATCAGCATTGCTTGCAGAACAGAGGGGCGTATTTCCGAACTATGAGGGAAGTGTCTATGACGGGAACATACGACTCAGAAACGCCACTATCACAACCATCGCGCCAACGGGTACACTCTCGATCATTGCAGGATGTTCATCAGGCATTGAGCCACTCTTTGCCGTCTCCTTTGTCAGAACCGTAATGGAAGGTACCAAACTTATCGAGATCAATCCGTATTTTGAAAAAGTAGCAAAGGATCGGGGTTTCTGGTCACGAGAGCTCATGGAAAGGATTGCAGACAGAGGTTCAGTTCAGGAATTTGATCAGATCCCTGATGATGTTAAGGCAGTCTACGTTACTGCCCATGATATTTCACCGGCTGAACACATAGCAATGCAGGCAGCCTTTCAAAAATATGTGAATAACGCTGTTTCAAAGACAGTCAATTTCCCGCATAAGGCATCACCGAAAGATGTGGAAGACGTCTATCTCCTTGCTTATAAACTGAACTGCAAAGGTGTCACTGTTTACCGGGACGGATCGAGAGAACAACAGGTTCTGACAAAAGGCAAGAAAGGCGAGAAGCAGCAGGCCGAAGAGTTGAGGCAGAAGATTGTGCCGAGGAAAAGACCTGATGTCATTAAGGGGACAACCCGGCTTATGAAGACCGGTTGCGGCAACATCTATGTCACCATAAATGAGGATGAAGAAGGACACCTCTTTGAACTCTTTACATCGATGGGCAAGGCCGGTGGATGTGCAGCAAGCCAGTCCGAGGCAATCGGAAGACTGGTATCACTTGCATTCAGATCAAATATTGAGCCTGACGAGGTTATCAAACAACTCAAGGGAATTATGTGTCATTCACCGACGTGGCATGAAGGTGGAAGAATTCTTTCCTGTTCGGACGGAATAGCAAATGCTCTCGAACGATATCGCACAAAAGGATCAAAAGGAAACGGAGACGGCCTTAAGGTTGTCATGCTTATGGGAGCCTGCCCTGAATGCGGTGGCGCAATAGAACACGAGGGTGGCTGCGCAGTCTGCCATAACTGCGGTTTCACCCGCTGTGGATAAGATTATTGTTGAAAATATGTTCAATAATCCCCCTACGTCCCCTTTTTAAAAAGGGGGAACGGATTGATCCTGGATAGAAAGAAAAAAGAAACCCCTCTTTTATAAAGAGGGGTTAGGGGAGATTACCTGAATAAAAATTTGCTTTTTTGTCACATAATTACCAAAATTTACCTATGAATTTAGCAGATATTTACTCAACCTGATTTTTCAGGTCGGTAATCAAAGCAGAAAACTCCTCGTTGAAGTGCTCCTCCTGCTCAGAAAGGAACTCGGATAACCTGACTTTTACCGCTTCATCAACTGATACCATCATCTGCATAACCCTTTTACCATCAGGGGTTCTGACCGGCTGCATCCTCAGCTGAGGATGCATTTCCAGCTGCCGTTTTACGTCTTCAGCAGCCTTATCCTTCATGCCCTGATATTCTCTCAGCAAAACATCAATCGAATTCAGGTCTGCTTCAATGACTGCGGTACTCTGTCTTTCTTTCAGTGTCTCAATCGCCAGGATGGCCTGCTTTCTTGACTGGAAATCTTCCGGTGAAATTCCAAGACTGAACGTATTGATAAGGTTCATCTGGGCAACCCGCAACGAAGAAGGCTTGCTCCCTTTCATCCGTTTCCACAGCTCACTCGAATCGAATCTGCCCTTGTAAAATTCCCCGAGCAGAGACAACAGTCTCTCCTCATCCTGTGCCTTTTCTCTCTCTTCATGAGTAAAGGCAGAGATATTTCCAGCCTTTTCCAGTGCAATCTCAAGGGCACTTTTCACATTCGCCATCTTTACCTCCTGCTATTTTTTCACCTCTATCATTCACAAACTGGCCTGCATCAAAGCAGACGCCGTCTCCCATTTCATCCTCGTCATCACGCATCGCTACCTGCTGTTTTAACGACAAATCCTGAGTCTTTCACTATTCTCATTAACGGCCTTCCAAAAATAAATAATTCATATTCCGGCTTCAGCTCAAGATCCAAAAGTGCATAAGAACGGAGAGCGATATCTTTTTGTATAAGTTCCGATAACCTCCGAAGGGCTTTCGTGCTGTCTTTGCCGAATGACGCTTCATCGATCAACTGTTGCACTTCTGATAGGGAGCATTCCCTCTCATGAGTCTCTATGATACTCAAGACCGGGTCATCCTGATTGATAATATCTGAACGGCGAATCACATGCTTTCCGATAGCACTCATCACATCTGCCGGTTCCCAGCATTTGAGGAGACGGCATTCGAGGAAACGGTGCTCGTAAATCATACACAATGAGTCCTCTTCCCGATAAAAGCAACAGGACCAGGTATCCCCTTTACCGGCGACTTTTACCATTTCATGACATGCCTGTTCCACCCTGTCGCTCAGAGGATTGTATGTCAGTTCACCCTTGCGTATGGTGATGAGATGCCGGTATTCTGCGTGATGATGACGGAGAATTTTCTCATCTTCGTGATGCAGAACCGGTCCACCTTTCCTACAGCAGGTTCCGCACCGAATACAGCTGGTGATGTTACGAGAAATCAGGTTATCCATTGACAAATCGCACAGCAATTTTTTCCCGCACATGACAAAATACCGTGCGCTCAGGACAGGGTTTCAGGAATAAAACCTTCTCCATCGGTTCGGGAAAAAGTTTCCTGACTTTCATGACAATTCTCAATAACACGCGTTTCATTGAGGTAAAATTTACTATACTATATATTATGACGAATAGAAAACAGGGAGGAGCAAAGATGGCAAGAACAAGAACTGTTACTTACGAGTGTGAACAGTGCGGTTCCGAGATTGTCGTTACGTCAACAGGAGAAGGAGAACTCAGCCCTATCTACTGCTGCGGCATTGAAGCAACAAAAACATCTTTACCGGGGGGAAAAACCGTCCGGCTGAAGAAAACTGTGGCGAAGAATATATCAGGAAAGAAGGGTACCCCAAAAAAGAAAATAGCAGCAAAAAAGAAGACATCCAAAAAATAACGCGGCCATCCCTATTTTTTTTCAAGGACGATCTTATGGTGTAAAAGCGATATCTCCCTTATCTCTCCGTCAAAGATCTTCTGTTCTCCGAAGAGATTTCTGAGATAGATTTTCCCCTCTTCAGGCCTCATAATGTCGACACTCTCAAGATACAGCTCCTCTTTGCCATTCTGATAAATATAAGCATTTGCTTCGCACATACTATTTCTCCTTTTCTATCGCCTGCCTGATTGACTCCACAATCTTCTCGATCATATGAGGCAGAGGCTCTCTCTCTACACCAATCACATCGATTCCTTCCTGATTGAGAGCGAGAAGAATCTTTTTCGCTTCTGACGATGCGATAGCCTCCGCCATCCTAACTGTCATTTCTCCCAGCATTGCATTTGGAAGGACGATGCTCAATGGACCCGTTATTATATGAACCCTCCCCGCATTCCAGACAATCGCATTCTCGCCTGTTGCGCCTTTGTTCGCCCTTGACTTCATCATTGCTGTTGTTGCAGCCGCATTTGTTCCGAGTGCAAGGATGTCAATGTCCTCTCCGAACTCATCCCGTAATCGCCTTACAATCAGGCTTCCGATGCCTCCGCCCTGTCCGTCAACAACAGCAATCTTTATCACAAAATAAGTATAAAGACACGCTTCGCACGATGTCAAACGACCCATGAAGAACATTGATCCGATATCATGGTAAGGATGTAAATATTTTACGGATATGGGCTATAATAGCTTTTTAATAACATCCTCTATACCGTAAGGAGAAAAGTATTATCAACAAATTGCCTGACAAGAGAGGATATTTCGGTACGTACGGAGGGCGTTTTGTTCCTGAAACTCTCATGCCCGCCCTGGAAGAGCTTGAGGAGGCATTTTTTCATGTGCTCAGGGATAAGAATTTCCAGCTCCAACTTTCTCATCTCCAGAAAACATATATCGGCAGGCCAACACCGCTCTATTTTGCAGAACGGCTCACAGAGCATCTTGGGGGAGCAAAAATTTATCTGAAACGGGAAGATCTTGCTCATACAGGCGCCCATAAGATCAATAATGCCGTTGCTCAGGTCCTTCTTGCCAAAATGATGGGCAAGAAAAGGGTCATCGCGGAGACCGGTGCCGGACAGCACGGTGTGGCCACTGCAACCGGTGCTGCACTGTTCGGTCTTGATTGTGAAATATACATGGGTACCGACGATATG
>JAGSYM010000129.1 GCA_018262395.1 Nitrospirota bacterium
ATGGCGCTGTTTCTCTCTTCCCTGCTTTCAGGCAGGACCGTTCTTTCCGTCTTAATGTGCCTGACTGATCTGAAGGTGGAGTCTATCAGGGAAGCGTTCAGACTTCCTGAATCTATGTTAACCCCTAATATTTTCGGCATCTTCCCTCCAATAGAGTGTTTGGATTTTATATCCCCCCTCCTCTAAAGCCGGCTTCCTGTGCAAAACAGCGACAATCTTAACCCCCAGATTGCTGTTCGCGGTCCTTGCCATCACTTCGATCCTGATATTCTGTGAAGCCGTTGCATTCAGGCCTTTGGAGGAATACTGCGATGTCCTCCACCCCCCTGCTTCCCTCGTCCTTTGCTTCATGATCGCTTCTATCTCACTTTCATCAAGTCCAAGTATCTGCATGACCTCGGCCGAGACCGTATTGATATTCATCGTTTTACCGCCAAAAGTCGTAATCAAGGACAGCAAGGATTTCGCCTCACCCTCACCCTGACCCTCGCCATCACCCTCGCCATCATTCTTAAAATATTCCGGCTTCATGCCCTTGAGCAGGGCCAATTCTTCAGGAACAGTAAAGTCCCCATTTTTGGCTTTATAAGGATCTGAAAGGCCTTCATAGTAATCAGACTCGGCGCCGGAGAGATGATGTTCATCGTCCGCGTCTTTCCAATCCAGTATACAGTCCAGCAACTCGGTTATTTCGTCATCCGGAATGCCTGCATATAAAAAAAGGCTTCTGAGACGGTTTGAGTCCGCCGTATTGATGTTTATCCTGGCATTTTCATCCGTGATCTTTATCTCCACCTCTCCATCCTCTGTTGTTCTCCTGGCTGTCACAGGCTGTGTATTATCATCGGTATCAGTCCAGAAATTCCCTTCACTGTCGATAAAATCAATAGCAGGGTCCTTGTCCGACAGCACGTAATTGACAGCTTCCTGATAACCTGACATCGCCATAGCATAAGCTATAGTCTCTTCTTTAAGATTTCTCGTAGCAGCGGAATTCCATCTGTTTGAACCAAAGTAATTCAGTGCGATAATGCTCAGCAGTACCAAAACCCAAAGCACCATCATCAGGGCGATCCCTTTTTCAGCAGACGGTGAAGAATCAGCAATAAATAATAAAGTTGTTCTCCTGTTTTCAGCCCTTCGCACTCTGCACTCTGCCTTTTGCTTCATAGTTCCACCTGGGTGACTCTAAGGACCTCATCTATCGTAGTGACACCTCTTTTTACTTTCTCTATGCCGTCTTCCCTGAGCGTTCTCATACCCAGGGCGATGGCCTTGTCTTTGATCTCCTTGACCGTAGCACGCGCCATAATGAGTTCTCTGATATCTTCTCCTACAGGCAGCACTTCAAAAATTCCGACCCTGCCCCGGTATCCGGTACCGGAGCAATATTCACAGCCGCTCCCTGCCCACACTTCCTTTACGCTGCTGTTGAACTTTCTTAAAATGTCTTCAGAGACATCCTGCTTCACCTTGCAGTGCTGGCATATCCTTCTGACGAGTCTCTGCGCCATTACACATATCAGGGTGGAGGCGACAAGATAATTTTCGACCCCCATGTCCATCAGTCGTGTAATTGCTCCGGGGGCGTCATTGGTGTGAAGGGTGCTGAAGAGCAGATGACCTGTAAGCGAGGCATGAATGCCTATACTTGCGGTCTCCATATCGCGTATCTCCCCCACCATGATCACATCGGGGTCCTGCCTTACAATATGCCGGAGGCCGTTGGCAAAGGTCAATCCGATTTTCGGCCTTACCTGTATCTGCGTGATGCCCTGCATCAGGTATTCCACAGGCTCTTCTACGGTTATGATCTTCTTATCCAGCGAGTTGATCTCTGCGAGAGAGGCATAGAGGGTAGTGGACTTGCCGCTTCCGGTTGGCCCTGTAATCAATATCATGCCATAGGGCTTCTTTATAACATCCTCATAAATATCAAGTAGCGTACGGTCAAAGCCAATTTCCTCGAGTGTTATGAATGAAGTCTCTTTGTCAAGAAGCCTCATAACAATACTCTCACCGTAAATAGTGGGGATCGTGGATACCCTTATATCTATGGCCTTGCCGGCGACCGTAACGTTTATCCTGCCGTCCTGGGGCAATCTTCTCTCCGCAATATTCATTTGTGAAAGCAGTTTAATCCTCGAGGTAACAGCAGAATACATCCTGGCGGGAAGGGTCTCTTTTTCATAAAGAAGACCGTCAATTCTATACCGCACCCTGACGCTGAGTTCACCCGGCTCAACGTGTATATCGCTGGCTCTGTCCTTTACAGCATTGCTCATCAGTAGGTTAACCAGCTGTATGATCCCCTTTTCCTGTGCAAGGTCCCTCAGGTGACTGATCTCTCCGGACAGATCATTCCCGGACAACTCGTCTTCGGCAGTGTCCTCTATCAGTCTCTGCATCACAGCACTTCTTGAGCTATGAAGCAGCTTCAGATGCTGGACTATCTCTGATTTTTTGGCGAGAACAACAGAAATATCATATTCATAGGAGGCCTTTAATGAGTCGAGGGCTTCGATATTCGTGGGGTCTCCTAATGCTATCTTCAGCCCATTGTCCTTCAATTCAATCGGCAAAATGAGGTTCTCATCTAGAAAACCAAAGGAGATTTTATCGAGAGGCAACGTCTCGGGGAAATCTTCCATATTAAGGAGCGGAATCTGAAACTGCTCAGACAAGGCCTTGAAGATATCTTCTTCTGAGATGCCTTCATCCAGCAGTACCTCGCCAAACTTCCGCTTCATCTCCTCGGCCTTCTGGATTTCAAGTACCTTGGTTATGTCTTCAGACTTTATTATTCCTGCTTCAAACAGTATCTCGCCTATTTTTTTACGCATTTTCAATTCTCAGGTATTCTTAACGTTGTCCGAAGAGATATTGAAAATCCTCGTCTTCAACCCTGCCTCTTGCACCAACATAACCTCCACGCCATTTATTATTTCACATTTTGTCCGGACCTGCGATTCGGACCGCAGACAACTCGTCCCTTTATCAGTCTTAAGGAGGCTGATAATATCTTTTACAATAACACGTTTCTCGCAGCCGCTTCCACCGATAAGAAACGTTATTTTGACCTTCTACTCTAAAGCCTGACTATAGTCCGTTCTCAAATGTATAGGAGAATCCGAAGAATGCCATTCCAGCTAGAGAAGCGGGCCTGCCTGTACGGCAGGCACGTCAGAAATCCTTCTTGTAGAGGCGGCCCCTTGTGACCGCCCGAAAAAGGGCTACCACAGGGGGGCGCCCCTACACAGGGAGGTTCCGGATACCCAAACATAGGGCACAGGCAGGCCGTAATGTTATCAGCCAATGTATTCCTTTTTTGCCCTGCTGCCCATCGAGGTCATTACCTCATAGGGGATGGTGTTTATCCTTGATGATAGTTCCTTAGCAGTAATCATATCGTCACCCTGTTTCCCAAGGAGGACTACTTCCTCGCCCTCGGTTACGTCCCCTACTGACGTAACATCAATCATAGTCAAATCCATGCAAATTCGTCCTACCACCGGCACTCTCTTCCCCCGGACAAGCATATCAGCATTGTTTGAAAAAAGACGATTATATCCGTCTGCATACCCTACAGGGACAACTGCTATCTTACTCTCTTTCGTTGTAATAAATGACCTGCTGTAACTGACAGGCGTGCCGGCAGTCAATCTCCTTATTGAAAGGACCCTGGTCTTTATTTTCATTACCGGTCTCAGGCCATAACTCTCCTGAAAGGGTGAATAACCATAAAGGGCAAGTCCGGGCCTGACAGCATCCAGCAGGCCTCCCTTCAAAGAAAGGAGTGCGGCGCTGTTGGCCATATGAGCAAGCAGTTTCCGGCCTGTCCTTTGTTCTATTGCGCTTCGTATAATACTAAAAGCTTCAAGCTGTTGAAGGGCATGGGAGCAGTCGTTTGAATCCGCTTCGGAAAAATGGCTGAGGAGCCCTTCAAGTTCAATGCCCTCCATTTCCGATATGGACGCTGAAGCTGCTACCGCCGTCTCAGGCATAAACCCCATTCTCCCCATGCCGGTATCAACTTTAAGATGTATGCGGACTTTTTTCCCTCTCTTCTTCGCCTCCCTGGAAAATGCAACAGCTGTATCAATATCATAAATTACCGGGACCAGGTCATATGCAAAATAATCAGGAATTTCGGACCGGTCAAACAATACGATTATCTTTGCAGCAATGCCCGCATCTCTCAGTATCCTTGCCTCTTCAGCAAATGCCACAGCCAGATGTGATACGCCCGCAGACACCAGTTCCTTTGAAATCCGGACTGATCCATGTCCATAGGCATCTGCCTTGACGACCGCGATGACCGTACTTTCACCGGCAAGCTGACGGACAATTTTTAGGTTATGGCGAAGAGCAGAGAGATCTATTTCAGATACAGTACCTCTACTCACCCTTGTTTTTTTCTTCCCCGTTCTTTACTTCGTCATCCTCCTTTTTCTTAGGTGTCACATTGATCTCATCCTGCCCGGAAGTCGATTTCTTGAAATTTTTTATGGCCAGTCCGACCCCCTTTCCAATTTCCGGCAATCTGGTTGCACCGAAAAGCACAACGATGATAATAAGAATAACAATAAGCTCCGGCATTCCTAGTCCAAACATTTCAACCTCCTGTTGCCCTCTGCAAGTCTTCTCTCGTATTGATATTCACAAAAGACCTTCCTTCAGGATCAACCCTTAAGACCTCTTGTTCCTGTATATAATATACACC
>JAGSYM010000130.1 GCA_018262395.1 Nitrospirota bacterium
GTCCTAGATATTCTCTTAAGGCACGATGCTTGGCACTCTAGCTGGTTCAAGCTTGCAGCTTGAACCGAAATATTCTGAAGCAATCAACATGATCGCTCCAGCGGAAGATTAACGATTACTATCGTATTAACATTTCAGAAAGACCCTTATCAGATAACCTGTTTGATACAAGTCCTCTTCCTGTTCCTGTGGGGCCGGAAATCCATAGGGCGAGCTTTGATTGTCATTTAATATATCTTCGGAAGCGAGCCATGAGGAAAGATGCGAAAAGGAAAGCGTGGGTCTATCTTCTGCTTTTACGTCGGATATTTGGATTTCAGGAGTTGATGGTTTCATGAAGTTATAATCTCTAGCTGGTTCAAGATTGCAGCTTGAACCGAAACATTCTGAAGCAATCAGTATGATTGCTTCAGCGGAAAATGTCGAAAATCAGGACCTGACACTGCTTATTCCTGGCATCTCATTTAAGAGATGCCGGGACGCATGATCGTTACACTAACATGATCTCCATGTCGCTTATGGGATATGACTTGCATGAATGAATATACCCATACTTTTCATCTGCATAACGCAGAAGCACCCCTCTTGCCTGAAATACCTTTCCTGATACAAGCTTGACACGGCAGAGGCTGCACTCTCCCGAGCGGCAGGATACGGGGACTCGGAACCCTGCACGCTCAAGAGCAATCACCAGGGGTTCGCCGGAAATCGCGGTGATCTTTTTTCTGCCTTTGACATTTACCGTAAAGATCTCATCGCTTTTGAGTGCATTCGGCCAGCCCGGTTCATGCCGGATATCCTGGCGCGGGCCGAACATTTCCCTGCGGATACGTCTGGCCGGAACTTTGAGCTTTTCAAGTTCTGCAAGGCAGAAGTCATACATCACCTCAGGCCCGCATATATAGAACATATGCCCGCTGATCTCGCCTACAACATCCCTGATACATCGCGCATCGATGAAACCTGAGCGCCCGTCAAAGCCTGGTTCCGGCTCGGAGAAGACCAGGGAGTAAGTAAAGTTGTCATGTTTTGCTGCAAAATATTCAAGCGCTTTGTTGAAAAGTGCCGCTTGTGGGGTGCGGCTTCCATAGATCAGATGCATCTGTCTGTCCATGCCGGAATTCAGGACCTCGCTGATCATGCTCATGAAAGGCGTGATCCCGCTGCCGCCTGCGAGAAACACCTGCTTTTTGCCGTGGAAAACCCGGTTGTAATGAAAATTGCCGGCAGGGCCGTTTGCCTCAAACCGGTCGCCGGGCTTGACCTTGTCCAGGAAAAAATCTGAGACGAACCCCTTTGCAATCCGCGCCACTGTAATGTCGTAATATGCCCTCTGCCTTGGTGAAGAGCAGATACTGTAGGGGCGGCTGGTGCGCACGCCGTCGATCTCGACAAAAAGATTTATATACTGCCCTGCTTCAAAAGGAGGCAGGTATCCATTTATTGACACAAACCGGAAGGTTTTGGCCTCTGCTGTCTCTTCGATAACCTCTGAGATGGTAAGATTTAAGTTTGTAGGGTGCAGGCGTGCAATAATCTCACTGGTGCGGCCCTTTTCCAGTCTGTAGTCAATACCGTATTTCCTGCTTACCTCAATCTCGGTAAGGCTCTTGTCCATTCCCTCAATCTTCTTCAAGTATTCTTTCACGTTATTTGCCCTCCGACTTGAGATTCTTCAGTGTTCTCCTGGCTGTGGAGTAGCCAAGCATATAATTGGGCCCGAAGCCGCAAACCCCTACCCATCCACTTGTAAATACAAGGTTCTTGATAAAGGACTTGCTAGGCAGGAACGGCCCTGTTGAGTTTATATCCTGATTGAAACCGTATATTGCGCCGCCCGGATGATTCAGATAGCGCATATGGGTCAGAGGCGTTGCCACTTCCATCTCTTCAATATGATCTCTAAAACCCGGGAAATGTTTTTCGATCTCTGATATCAGTTTATCCGCCTGGGCGTACTTTGTTTCATAATACTGTTCAGGGGGCAGCTCTATCCAGGGATCCGCATATTTTAGGCATGCAAGGGTGACAAGGCTTGTCCCCTCGGGGGAGACAGAAGCATCATCAACAGTGTAGCATGTAGCGACCATGGGATCTCCGTCTATTTCAAGACGGCTTGCACACATGAAGGCCTCATTCACATCCGTCTTGTTGTATATGAGATTCATTGATTCTTTGAACCCCACTGTCTCAGGGGGGCAGTCAAGCCCGATGAAACAGGTGAAGCCGGATATTCCGACTTTATAGTTGCTGAGATACTGCAATGCTTCAGCAGGAACTTCGCCGGGTTCAAGAAGGTTCACATAGGTATGCACAGGAGAAATATTTGAGATAACTCTCTTTGCCGCTATCCTTTCACCATCGGCTGTTTCAACGCCTACTGCCTGCCCGTCCTCTGTGAGGATCCGTGTAACCTCACAGTTGTAGCGGATATCGCTGCCGCTGGTAAGGACAACTTCGGCAAGGGCATTTGATATTACCTGGGAACCGCCTTTGAGATAAAAGGGTTTATATTCCATATAAACAAACATACATCCGGCCAGGATGGTGAACGGGAGCCGCTCCGGCGGCATTCCCATGAATGACCAGTATGCATTGAGGCACAGCTGGAGATCCTTGTTCGTGAAGAACTCATCCATCACTTCCTGCGAGCTCTTCAGGGCATATTTGAAAAACAGCGGCAGGTTTTCCGGTGTTATTTCACTCTCCGGCATCATGCTGGTGCTGTAGGACTGGAGGAAAACACCATAGGCGAGATCATAGAACGCACGTATCGCCTCCTTTTCCAAAGGGAAAAGTTCTGCGAGTTTTTCTATGGCTGCTTCCTTGTCTGCAGGCAGTGTAAGGTCCACTGTGGCGGGAAGCACAACCCGGTAGAGATTCTGTATGCGAATCCAATCGATCTGGTCCTCAATGCCGAGATCCCTGAAAATATTTCTCAGAGGTCCCGGATTATCAGGCATGCCCAAGGAGCTGAGCTGATGCAGCGCAACCTCAAACTCAAACCGCCCGCGGCGAAAGCTCGTCCCACAGCCTCCGGGAATATTGTGTTTTTCCAGGAGCAGAACCTTTGCGCCCTTTTTTGCCAGGGTCGCGGCAGACGCAAGCCCGCCATTACCCGCACCGATTACAACAACATCATATTCAGACATTTTTCCTCCTATCCATTAATTGACTTTCTTTATCATCTCAGTATCCACTGGTTTATTCATTCTCCAGCCCTCTATAAAAAGGCATGAGCTTATGAAGTCAGACATGGTCCTTCTTTCCCTTAATAACCTTACGCTCCTGACCCTTATTGATGATTTCCTGAGCCTGCCTTTGAAAGAGCCTTCTTAGAAAATACCCGCGGGACATATTTGCAGCGCTTGTCAGGTCCAGGGTGATCTTCACGTTTTCCGTAACCGTTGTGTTACGGATAATCTTTTTCCTTAATGCATGTTCCCGTTTCGTGATCTGCCGGCCCAGGGTAAGGTAGAATTCTATCTCCCTGGGAGATAGATTAAGCTGGAAGATCATTTTAAATACGTTTTTCCCCATCATGACATCTTCGGGATCATACCGGGCTTGTCCCTTTTCCGAGATAAGCGGCATGAGAAGGCCGACGCGTTCCACCTCCTCAAGCTCTTCGCGCGTCAAGCCGGTTATCCCCAGGTAAGCTTCCCTGTCAAGGAGCTGGTCTGCTTCTCCTATTGGAAGGCCGAAAACCAAGTCTTCCAGGGACTCGGCCTCTTCCAGAGAAATGCCCTGGGCAACGCGATCCAGAATGTTTTTGATTGAAGACAGGGGAAAGCGTTTTTCCTGTAGTTTCTGAATGGTTTTAAGACGCTCGATGCAGGATTCATCATAGTAGCTCATCTTCTTGTTGACCTTAACCGGCACATGCAGGAGCCCCTCCTTGACATAATAACGGATTGTGGAAGCCGGAACACCGCTTTGCTGTACAATCTGGCCTACTTTCATGCCCATGATTAACCCTCCGCCTTTTTCGGATAAGCATATATCTATCCGGTCACTGGTTTAAACATTGAAGTATCACTTCAATGTTTACTACTATCAAGGAAGCTCTTTGTCAATTATTTTCCGGGTATTAATTTGAAATTCAGGGCATGTTGGATAAATCAACTGTTTTGAATACGTGACATTAACAAGTTAACATTTTGTTATCATTGCTATTTGTTCTATTTATTCTGTTTTATTTAGAGTCTGACTGAGGCAAGGGTGAAAAGGGCGGACGCCCTGAACATACCCCAGTTTAACGGACATTCCTTTCTTCTTCATTGTATGCCCATCTGTATAATTTTTGAAGTGTCCGTTAAACTGAGGCAGTTTCAAGTCCCATCCGGTGAGATTGATCGGAATAAGCCTCTCTGGGTTTCATGAAGACGGCTGTTTGAGCCAGTTGTCGCTTTTTGACAAAGGGGAAAACAATTCCGCAAAAGATAAAAGCAGACATATTGACGAGGTCATGGACAAAATAAGAAACAGGCATGGAACCGAAACAATAACCTTCGCCACACTGGTCAAGAAAGAAAAAGGTAGTAAGTGATCATCTACATCAAACACTGCTTCCTGTACTATTGTACTTCCTGTTTTTCTTACGAATATGCCATTACATTCGTTAATCAACACAATTAGCCCCTATAACAAAAATCGTTGCTATACCTCTGGTTGCTCTTATTGTTTATGGCAAAATATTCTTGACACACCAGAAAA
>JAGSYM010000008.1 GCA_018262395.1 Nitrospirota bacterium
CGTCACACTTCTTGCAGTAGAATGTCCAGTCGATCTTCAGCGGCTTGGTCTCGAGCGAGCCAGCAGGGATTTGGTCGAAAATCTTCTGTGCATCAAAGGGGCCATAGTATTCGCCCACACCTGCGTGGTCGCGGCCGATAATCATGTAGTAGCAACCATAGTTCTGCCTGAAGGTCGCGTGAAGGAGTGCCTCACGGGGGCCTGCATATCTCATGTCAAGCGGATACCCAGCCTGGATGCAGGTATTCTTCACAAAGTAGAGTTCTACAAGCTTGTCAATCGCTTTGACCCTTACTTCTGCAGGTATATCACCCGGTTTCAGTTTGCCGAGGAGCTGGTGGATAAGCACACCGTCGCAGATCTCGACGGCAATCTTGGCCAAGTACTCATGGGAACGGTGCATCGGATTTCTGAGCTGAAGGGCAGCAACAGTATTCCAGCCTTTTTCCTCGAACATCTTCCTGGTCTCGGCAGGTGTAAGGAACAGACCGGGATACTGTGCAGGGAATCCACCCTGGCTCAGGACCTTAACGGTACCTGCAAGGTTAACATCTTTTTGTTCCATTACCATCTTGACACCCGGATGCTCCATATCTGCTGTTGTGAAAATGTGCTTGCATTCAAACGTCTTATCGATGGTATACTTCTCGGTCACCTTCATCGTGGCCATAATCTTTTCAAACTCATCGGAGAAGAGTGCAATCTCGTCACCGACCTTGATGCCGTCGGCGTCTGCTTTGGATGCAGACAGAGTAATGGGAATCGGCCAGAACGTCCCATCTGCCATCTTGAAGTCAGCACAGACGCCTTTCCAGTCAGCCTGGGTCATAAAGCCTGTCAGCGGGGTAAAGCCTCCGATGCCCATCATAATAAGGTCGCCCGCCTCGCGGGATGCGATCTTGATCTGTTTCAGAGATGCAGCTTTTTTCTTCTCCGCTTCCAGTTCCGCCCCTGTAAGTAAAAGGGGTTTCAGTTTCTTTTCTTTTCCATGTGGATTTACTAATGCCATACTATTTCCTCCTTGTGTTATATTTTCAAGACCAAGCTTGAATTTTCTATTTGAGCCCTAATAACTCGGTAACTTTTTTGAATATCTCATCGATGCTGCCGGTACCAGATACTGATTTCAGTATGCCTTTATTCCTGTAATATCCGATTAAAGGTTCCGTTTGTGAGGTATATACTTCGAGCCTCTTCTTAATGGTTGCTTCCTTATCATCATCCCTCTGGAATAATTCGCCGTTACATTTGTCACATACTCCATCTTTTGCAGGGGCTTTGAAATAAATGTTGTACATCTGTCCGCATCCCTTGCATGTTCTTCTGCCGGTGAGCCTTTTCATCAGGTCATCAAAAGGCACATCCACACTCAGGGCTGCATTTAAAGACATATTCAGCGCTCCGAGCATTTTATCCAGAGCTTCTGCCTGAGCAGTATTCCTCGGAAAACCATCAAGTATGTATCCTTTCTTGCAGTCATCCTGTTTCAGTCTCTCCTCAACCATCCCCAGGACAACCCTGTCAGGAACGAGCTCACCTTTATCCATGAAAGACTTTGCCTCTTTCCCAAGAGGGGTACCTGCAGCAACGGCCGCCCTTAAAAGATCGCCTGTTGAAATCTGAGGCATGCCGTATTTTTCGATTAATTTCTTTGCCTGGGTACCTTTTCCGGCACCAGGCGCACCAAGCAAGACAATTCTCATAATTCTACCCCCATTAATTTTTTGCAAGACTTTATTTAAAAAATGAACTGCCTTCTGTAAACTACACAGAAAAACGCAAAAATGTTAAGAAATAAATATGCTTAGTTCAAAGTTTATACTGCGTGGCAGAGCTTTTCTAAAAAAAAACAGACATATAAATATATTATCCGGCAGGGTTTTAGTCAAATTCATATTTCTCATAGAAAAATAAATTTTTCTTATCGACGTAAGGCGCCGTTTCAACAATTTTTTTTTTCGTGATTTTCACCGGGAAGCCACGCTTGGATAAAACTTTTGAAGGCCGTAAGCGCCCTTCCCCGATGACTCAGCGCGTCCTTCTCCTCGTCGTGCATCTCAGCAAAGGTGCGATCCGACCCCATGGGATAAAATACCGGGTCATATCCGAATCCCTGAGATCCTCTCGGCTCTTTTCCAATAGACCCCTCTATATATCCATAAAAAATACGCACTTCACTGCCTGGCACGGCGAATGCGATACAGCAAACAAATTTCACATCTCTTTTTTCAATAAAATGCATTACCCGGAGTAATTTTTCGATATTCTTTTTATCGTCCGCCGGTTCACCGGCATACCGGGCAGACAGTGTTCCGGGTGCACCATTCAAGGCAGAAACTTCAAGCCCAGAATCGTCAGCGAGTGCTGGTCTCCCCGTAAAGTTTGCGACAGTTATTGCTTTCTTAACAGCATTTTCCTCGAATGTCTGGCCGTCTTCCTCTACTTCAGGACATTCGGGGAAATCATCAAGCGTCAGAACCTTGACCTTCAGACCGTTTGTAATTCTTAAAATCTCCTCTATCTTCTTCCTGTTCCTCGTTGCCAGCACTAATTCCATAGCATGTTCCTTTTCACGTCATAGATGCAGTCTAAAAAAGTTCCGAGGGTACAATTTCTGCCTCATAACTATACCACACATTTTGAATTGCTCCGCCCCTGAGAAAAAAATGATTTTTCTTCTGACCCAAAATATGTTAAAAAAGCATATGAATGAGATAGGGTATTCAGGAGAGCAGCAGTTCAGCCCCGACGACCTCAAAGACCGTATCGCGCAGTGGGTAGGAACGGACCGGGTTCCAAAACGGCTCAATATCATCACTGATACATCTGATTTTTACCGGGTCGATTACGACGATGTGGTCGTCCTTGGGGGCAGGTCTTACTTGATCCGCAACAATGAAAGGGAAGGTCGCTTCGGGATTGACGATCAGCAGAAATACTGGGTCAAGCGTGCGCGCGACCTCTCTGACGGCAGCGTGAAGATTATAAAACTCGTTTTCCATGAGCGGTTCGAGGCAACGGTTGGAGGAATCATCTTTGATTGTTACAGGAGTCCGCAAAAAGAGGCCAGAATTCTCGATCTCACCCGAGACCACCCCCGCTTCATGCAGGGGTTTTCGATAAGCGATGCATCAAATAACCTCATACGGGTCTTAGAGTTTATCAAAGGAAAAACATTAGCCGACGCTGTTCTCCTGCTGGGGAAAAACCATGAGGATTATTTCTATAATCATCTGCCGTCTGTATTAGACGAATTCATTGATCTGGTGCAGGCGATACAATTCCTCCACAGCCGCAGAGAAAAGCACGGGGATATCAGGCGGGATCATATCATCAAAGACGCAACGACAGGCCTTGCCCGCTGGATTGACTTCGATTTCAACTATCTCCACAAGGAGAACATGTTCGGATACGACCTTTTCGGGCTCGGGAACATCCTCGTTTATCTCGTCGGACGGGGAGATGTGACTGTTCAAAAACTTCAGCAAGAGTCTTCACCTGCTCTGGCCCGGTTAACGGCAAATGATGTAAATATTATTTTCAACAACAGGGTGGTGAATCTGCAGAAGGTGTACCCCTATGTGCCGGAAGCACTGAATCTTATTCTCCTCCATTTTTCGGTTGGCGCAAATACGTATTATGATACGACAGAACAATTTCTGCATGACTTGCTGGAAGCAAGGGAAAACCTTAACCATGGATAACAGTACTATTTGGAGGGTGATGGTATGAATACAATCGTTCCGAAAAACCGGAATATCCTCATCGCAGTCGACGCATCCGAAAATGCAAAACGCGCTGTGCTGTATGTCAAAGATCTCCTCGTCGGACTACCGGGCTTTCATGTGACAATCGCCACAATAATCCCCCGGCCTCCGGAAGATTATTTCATTACTGAAGAGGAAAAAAATACCTGGATCGAAAATCAGAACAAAACAGCCCAACGCATCCTCGAAGATTATCGTCAGATATTCATTCAGGCAGACTTCCGGGAAGAAGACGTGGTATCACACCTGGTGATGAAAGAGTGCACATCACTGGCCGAATGCATCCTCGATGAACTAAAAAGACTTTCGTGCGGGACGGTTGTCATCGGACGCCGCGGCATATCAAGGAAAGAGGAATTCATGTTCGGAAGCACTTCCAGTAAAATCCTGCATACTGCCAAAGACTGCTCTGTCTGGGTAATCGAATAGAGACAGAAGATTTCGTAGGTTTATCGGACGAGAAGCGTGGAACAAATGAATGACAAAACGCACGAATCATGCCGTGAAGCTAAACATTGTCCGTTTATTCGTACATATTCCGGCCCTTGAAAAATGAAATAACTCTCTGTTAAGCTTTTCAAATGTCTGAGGACGTAAAAAGGGCAGGATTGCTTGTCAGAACTGTCGCTAAAATCCTCGATTTCATAATCGTAGCAACTGCAGCAGAGATAGTACCAAAGGCCGGATTCTATGCAGGGTTAGCCTATCTTTTGATAGGTGATGGCTTTTTTGACGGGAGAAGTCTGGGGAAAAAACTCGTAGGGGTAAGAGTTGTTTCTGCAGGAACTTTACGCCCCTGCACCTTCAGAGATTCCATACTACGGAACAGCATATTCGGTGTTGGGTATCTTCTCTCCAGGATACTCTGGTTTGGCTGGATATTTGTCATACTTGTTTCAGCCTTTGAATTTATTGTCCTGATCGGGAGCAAGGACGGCATGCGGCTTGGAGACGAAATTGCGAAAACGCTTGTGCTTGAAAGCCCTCAGATGAAACAGGAGGAATAATGTTTTTCCATAAAATACTCGGGTTCTTTTCGAACGATCTCGCGATAGACCTTGGTACAGCAAATACCCTTGTATTCGTTAAAGGCAAGGGCATCGTCTGTAATGAGCCTTCCGTTGTCGTTCTCAGGAAAGACGATAAAAAACCGGTAGCTGTCGGCGCTGAAGCGAAAAAGATGCTCGGGAAAACCCCCGCGAATATTATTGCCATACGGCCGATGAAAGATGGAGTGATAGCTGACTTTGATGCTACCGGCGAGATGCTGAAATACTTTATAACAAAAGTTCACAACAGAAGAAGTTTTGTTTCGCCGAGGGTAATTATTGGTGTTCCTTCGGGGATAACACAGGTGGAACAGCGGGCGGTAAAAGATGCGGCTCAGGTTTCCGGAGCACGTGAGGTATACCTGATAGGAGAGCCGATGGCTGCAGCAGTCGGTGTCGGTCTCCCTGTCGGTGAACCTTCCGGCAATATGATTGTTGACATCGGCGGTGGCACAACAGATGTTGCCGTCATCTCCCTTGACGGCGTCGTCTACAGCAAAGCTGTCAGAGTCGGCGGTGACAAGATGGATGACTCCATTATGGCGTTCATAAAGCGGAGATACAACCTCATGATTGGAGACATGACCGCAGAACTCATAAAAATCAACATCGGATCCGTATATAAGACAGAAGGAAGTGAACAGCGAACTATGGAAATCAAGGGCAGGGACCTTATTTCAGGCATACCGAAAACATTGACCATTAATGAAGCCGAGATCAGAGAGGCCCTGACAGAACCGGTAAACGTAATTCTCGATACCATTAGGGTAATTCTTGAAAATACACCCCCTGAACTCGCTGCAGATATTGTTGACA
Organism: Nitrospirota bacterium; assembly: GCA_018262395.1. Next base: position 5,633 of record JAGSYM010000008.1, read on the forward strand.
GGGGCATTATACTTGCCGGCGGCGGTGCCCTCCTTAAGGGACTCGATCAGCTTATACGGCAGGAAACCGGCCTTCCGGTCTTTATTGCAGATGACCCTCTCTCCGCTGTCGCACGAGGTGTCGGAAAGATGCTTGATGAAATCGATCTGCTGAGAAGAGTAGCCATTAATCTGTAATGCTCGGGAAAAGGCTCCTGCTTTTTCTGTTCATCCTCATTTCTCTCAGCTTAATGACCTATCAGAGTAACCGGACACCCTTCTTGCCACTAAAATCGCTGAACAGCGCCCTGAATGTTTTTTATGACATAAAAGTATCCGTCAAGGAATTCATCAGCGCCCCGTTCAGAAGAATGTTCCTCAGAGAGGAAGAAAACAGAAGGTTGAAGACTGAGCTGTCGCAATTACTCAAAGAACAGCAGGTCTGGCGGGAAGCATTCCGTGAAAATCAGAAACTGCGGGAAGTTCTTGCACTGAAGGAAAAAGAACAGCACTATGTAACTGCTGCACGCGTGGTAGCCCGGGGAACTGACCAATGGTCGCACACGCTCATTCTTGATAAAGGTCTGACAGATGGAATCAAAAAGGATATGGTTGCCATAACGGACAAGGGCCTCGTAGGCAAAATCTCAGATGTATCCCCCTCCTATGCATACCTGCTTCTCCTCACCGACATAAACTTCTCGGCAGCAGTACGGCTTCAGGAAAACAGGACCGAAGGGGTACTGTCCGGTACAGGATTCAGAGCGTGCCAGCTGAAATACATACCGTATGAAGAAGAGTTGAAGCTGGGAGCTGCTGTAGTCACCTCCGGGCTTGACTCCATCTTCCCCGGGGGTATTCCGTTAGGCTATATATCGAAAATAAATAAGAAAGAGAGCGGATTATTCCAGTATATAGAAGTTATTCCGTACGTTGATAACACTAAAATAGAAGTTGTTGCAATCATCAGGAGAGCGTGAAATATCTTCTCTGGGCAGTGGTAACGTTTCTCACATTCGGTATTCAGGGCAGTCTGTCTTTCTTTGATATCACCCCGAATTTCACCGTGATCTTAGCCTGTTATGCAGGTATTCGGGAAGGAGAGGCGAAAGGCCTCTTCATCGGCTCTCTGATCGGTTTAATCGAAGACAGTCTTGCAGGTTCTTTGCTCGGGCCTAATCTCTTAAGTAAAGGCTTAGTCGGTTATCTTGCAGGCTTTCTGTACAGCAAGTTTTTTGTGTGGACCCCTGTGCTCGGGATAGTCACCATTATGGTACTCACCATGGCAGACAGTTTCGCCGTTTATATGTCACGGAGTATTTTTGACACTATGCCTTCAGGTATTGGCGCAGCAGCTTTCATCATTGTCATGCAATCTCTCTTTAATGCACCGCTGGGAATATTTCTGAAAAAAAAGAGTGAATAGATAAGGAATACATCATAGATGAAGACGCGGGACGAAACTGAAAAAATCATGCTCATGGGGTATCTGGTGATCGCTGCTTTTCTTTTGCTCGTGATGAGGCTCTGGCAGTTGCAGATCCTTCAGGGCAGTGAATACCGAAAACTCTCAGAGGCCAACAGACTGAGAATTGTGAACATTCCGGCTCCACGGGGAATAATCTTCGATAGAAATCATCTCCCCCTCGTAAAGAACTCCGCATACTATTTTGCCTCGGTAATTCCGGGTGAATTCGACCAGTCGAAAACAAATCTTCTTGCAGACCTGCTGAGGATTCCGGCCGAAGAGATCCATGCCAATATGAATAGAACCGGAGCAAGTCCATTTGTTCCGGTAAGGCTGAAGCAGGGGCTGTCCTTTGAGGAGGTTGCGTTCATTGAGGCACGGAAATCTGATTTCCCTGGTCTTATGGTAGAAGCCGAGGTGAGTAGAGAATACCCGTATGGCGACCTCGGTTCACATCTCATCGGGTATCTTGGGAAACCAAGTCCTTCTCAGTTAAAAGACCCCGCCTTTAAAGATGTTCCTTCGGATATGTTTGTCGGTCAATGGGGAATTGAAAAACTCTTTGATAATTCTCTGAGAGGAACTCCCGGGAAGAGGATCATCGAAGTCAATGCCCTTGGAAGGCAATTGCGCATGCTCCAGGAAACACCGCCGATCAAAGGAAATGACATAACGATTAGTATCGACCTGAATCTCCAGAGAGAGGCTGAACATGCCTTCGGAGAGAGAACCGGGGCACTGGTTGCCCTGAAACCGGGAACGGGAGAGATTCTGGGAATGATCAGCAAACCTTCTTTTGATCCCAATCTTTTCACACGAGGAATGAGTCATGATCAATGGACAGCAATTACCGCCGACAAAAAAAACCCGATGTTAAACCGGGCATTGCAAAGCCAGTACCCGCCGGGCTCGACATTCAAGATTGTCACCGCTCTTGCCGGACTTGAGGAAAACGTACTGAATCCGGATATGAGAGTAGACTGCAGGGGTGGCATAAGGGTCGGCAACTGGCATTTCAACTGCTGGCGCAGGGCAGGGCATAGGGTGGTTTCCATACACAGGGCATTAGTCGAGTCATGTGACGTCTATTTCTATGAAGCCGGCAGACGCCTCGGTATTGACAAGATTCATGAATATGCAACCGGTCTGGGTTTAGGGGAAAAGACCGGGATTGCGCTCGGAAAGGAGCGTCAGGGACTGATACCAAGTACAGCATGGAAAAAGGAAACTAAAAAGCTCCCGTGGTTTCCGGGAGAAACGCTGAACGCAGCCATAGGCCAGGGATATGTTGCCACAACACCGATACAACTCGCATTCATGACGGCTGCTGTTGCGAACGGCGGAATACGCTATAAACCATCTTTGATAAAGGATGCAGAACCGGTAATCGCAGGGAAACTAAAGGTAAATCCTGAAAACCTATATATCGTAAAAAGAGGTCTCTTTGGTGTTGTCAATGAACGTTCAGGTACGGGCTGGACTGCAAAGTCATACATCACGCCTGTCAGCGGAAAGACAGGTACAGCCCAGGTTGTCGCTTCAAGAGGAGGACCGCTTCCTTTGTCCGAGAGGTTCAGGGATCATGCATGGTTTGTCGCATTTGCACCTGATGAAAATCCCGAAATCGCTCTTGCCGTTCTGGTCGAGCATGGAGGGCATGGTGGTACAACCGCTGCACCCATAGCAAAAACCGCAATTGAAGCCTATATGAAGCCAAAGCAAGCCCCTGCCTCTCAGTAGCTCTGTTTTTATTTTTACCACAGAAAATTCATTTGGATAAAGAAGATGTCAGGCATATAGCCATCAAAACCTCTTGAAAGCAGGATTTGCGTCTGTAAGGTTAATGAATCGGTAAGAATGAAAAGGTATATGGTATGTGAGTAATCAAACCGCTCGCAAAGGTACTGCACAAGAGCTTTTTCTGCACATATGCCTGACATGCATTGCATTTACTTGGTCAGATAATTTTTCGAACAATGTCTGCGCTTTTTGGGTTATTATAAGTACATGGGTATTCTGCAATGCATAGGCAACACTCCCATTACCTGTATTGATTCGAATCCAAACCCAAAGGTCCAGGTTTTTGCAAAACTTGAAGGCAACAATCCCGGTGGTTCTATTAAGGACAGAATTGCGCTTTACATGATAGAGGCTGCTGAAAGGGATAACAGACTTACACGGGACAAAATAATCCTTGAGGCTACTTCGGGGAATACCGGGATTGGGCTCGCGATGGTTTCTTCAGCTAAAAAATACAGGGTTAAACTCACGATGCCGGCATGCGTAAGCATAGAAAGAAGAAGAATTCTCGAGGCATTCGGTGCAGAACTGATATTGAGCCCGCCTGACCAGGGGACAGACGGAGCTATCAGATTAGCTCACAGGATTCTTTCGGAGGATCCTGACAAGTATTTCATGCCGAACCAGTTTGATAATGATGCGAATGTCCTGGCTCACTATGAAACTACCGGCAGGGAAATCATCGAACAAACCAAGGGCAGCATCACCCATTTTGTTGCAGGAATGGGAACGACCGGCACTCTTATGGGAGTGAGCAGGAGACTGAAGGAATTCAACAAAGATATCAGGATCATAGGCGTTGAACCAGTTTTGCATCACAGGATCCAGGGTCTGAAAAACATGGCGGAATCCATCAGGCCGAAGATCTTTGACGAGAGCAGACTTGATGAGAGACAGCTTGTGAATGATGATGAAGCCTTTGATACAACACGAATGCTGGCTACCAAGGAAGGGATGTTTGTTGGCATGTCGAGCGGAGCAGCCATGCATGTTGCATTGCGGAAATCCAGCGAGATCAGGGAAGGAGTCATCGTTGTCATCCTTCCTGACCGGGGAGACCGTTATCTCTCCACCTCTTTGTTTACGTCAGTCTGCGCAAAATGTCCTCCATAAATGCTCAGTATTGACCGGAGACTGATCAAAAATTTTGACTGGATTACCCTCGCGATTGCCATTCTGATCTGCCTCATCGGAATTTTGACAATTTACAGCGCCACGCGGCCGCTATCTGAAGCAGACCATCCGGTTTACTATTTAAAACAGATCATCTGGCTCATCCTCGGGCTTGTTGCTTTATTTGTCATCGCCTGGATTGACTATATCTGGATTGACAGATCGTCACAAATTCTTTATATTGCAGGGCTTATCCTTCTTATAGCAGTATTCTTCCTGGGCAGAACCGGTATGGGTGCTCAGCGATGGCTGAGTGTCGGTCCTATCTCGTTCCAGCCTTCAGAGTTTTTCAAAATCATTTATATAATCATGCTCTCACACTATCTGAGCACCTTAAAAAGTCCTCTTGACACACTCTCTCTCCTCAGGGTGTTTTTTTTTCTGACTCTTTTCCCGTTTGTCCTCCTTCTCAAACAGCCTGACCTCGGAACAGCGCTCATAATCCTTATGCTTTTTCTTTCTCTCGTTATTGCACGCGGGCTGTACAAAAAAGTTGCCGTGCTCTTTATCATCATCAGCCTCATATCTCTTCCCTTTCTCGGGAATATTTTCTGGGAAGGCCTCAAGGATTACCAGAAGAGCAGGCTGGTCGCTTTTATCGATCCGGAAACGGATCCGACCGGTATCGGCTATCAACTCAATCAATCAAAGATTACGGTCGGATCCGGTAAATTCTTCGGTAAAGGGTACATGCACGGCACACAGGGTCCGTTCCGTTTTCTGCCGGAGAAACATACTGATTTTGTCTTTGCAGTCTTTGCAGAAGAGTGGGGTTTCCTGGGAAGTGTATTCCTGATGCTTCTTTATCTCGTCCTGATTTTACGGGGGCTTGATACGGCCCGAAAGGCAAAAGACGATTTCGGGAGGATTCTATCACTCGGCATAACATTCATGTTCATCATATATCTTTTCATTAATGTCGGGATGACATTGGGTCTGATGCCTGTTGTAGGAATACCCTTGCCCTTTATGAGTTATGGGGGAACCGCCCTTCTCTCAAACCTTATATCAATCGGCATCCTGATCAACATCCGAACCCACCGGTTTGAACTCTTTCATTAAAAAGTGCCCTTTTGGTATAATTTCTATCTGTCTTTAAACGCTGTCTACTGTCTACTATCTACTGTTTGCTGCTTTTTTAAGACGGCGGCGTAGCTCAGTTGGTTAGAGCATGCGGCTCATATCCGCAGTGTCCGGGGTTCAAATCCCTGCGCCGCCACCAAGTCCGTTGTCCTTTTCATTGTGCCTTGACCTTCCGAATTATCCAAAATTGACAAACCGATATTTATTTGATAAGTATAAACATGAGGAAAAGATATCTCGCCAAAGTTAAATCCTTCCATAACGGTGGTGAAGGTAACGGGGTTTAGAAGATAGTGGCTGAGCTGCTGAAAAATGATCGTTCAGTTCCCTTTTTTGCTTCATCTCAAATGGGTGGTAATGAGTGCTTATGCAGGTAGTGTATCAAGACAATAAATATGGCATGGTTAAGCCATCTCTTCTCGACGAGCTGATCACCGCAGGTAAAATCAAAAAATTTCTCCGTTCAGAGGGATGGGCAACGGTAGGTATTGACCCTATGCGAGGAACCGGAGGTTATTATAGTGGCCCGGAAAGACGAAATAACCCCCTACTTGAGTTAATGAATAGAACTAAAAAACAATTAATAACTGAATTATTGGAAATTCGCCAACGAGTTATTGAGTTAGAAGCATCAGCAATTGCGCACAGAGAGGTAGCGCAAGTTTTACAGGAGAGCGAGCAGCGGTTTAGGCAAGTAGCTGAAAGTTCCGGAGAATTTATCTGGGAGGTTGATGCCAACGGTTTATATACGTATGCGAATCCTGTTGTGGAGGAGATGTTGGGTTACAGACCGGAAGAGCTGATTGGCAAGAAACATTTTTATGATTTTTTTGATCCCGATATGAGAGATACATTGAAGAAAACAGCTTTTGAAGTTTTCGCAAAGAAAGCGACTTTTAGAAATTTTATAAACCCCAACGTACACAAAAATGGGAATAAATCCATCCTTGAAACGAGTGGATCGCCAATATTAGATAATAAAGGGAATCTGC
>JAGSYM010000009.1 GCA_018262395.1 Nitrospirota bacterium
GACCCCTTCGTCAAGCCATCGGGGCAGCCTGGAATCTGCAATATGGTGGTGTAAAAGCAGGTGACATAATTCATGCTTCAGCGTTGTCTCAAGGGTAAAGGGTTTGGCGTACACTCTTGATGTATCAATGACAATTAAATACCTCCGCGGGACAGCATACGCAAGAAAGATTTTACTGCCTGCAGCCCGGAGAAAGACCTGTCTGTCTTTCACCAGGACTATTCTTGGATAAAAATCGGTTTCCCACGGAAGAGATTTTTCGAGTTCCGCCCTGATGGCCGGGTACACTTTCGCCACTTCTTCAGCCATATATAAGGAATCCTTGTCATATGATACTTCGATATCATCTGTTTGTAATAATTCGAAAGCAGACACGGAATGTGCAGAACAAGAAAGCAGACACAAGGACAGTAAAAAAAATATCCCATATTTCATATACCTATTACTATACTGTATCTTTAATGGCAAACAGAGTCATTTTGTCGATTTTTTATGCAAATGCTATAATAACGCACAAGAATACCCTGATTTACCTCAAGAGAACAAAGAGATGAGATCAATAAGAATTGCGCTTGCCCAGATCAACCCTACTGTTGGAGATCTCGAAGGCAATGTTTCCAAGATTATCGATTACCTGAGAAGGGCAAAGCGTCTTGATGCTGACCTCATAGCATTCCCTGAACTTGCGCTCACCGGATACCCCCCTGAGGACCTCCTTTTGAAGTCACAGTTCATTGATGACAATCTGCAGGCCTTGAAAAAGATCCAGGAGGGCGTCTCTGATACCACGGCTATCGTCGGCTTCGTTGACAGAAAAAACGGTCTTTACAATGCTGCTGCCGTTATGTGCAACAAGGCAATCGTTGATGTATACCACAAGATATATCTCCCAAATTATGGGGTATTTGACGAATACCGTTATTTTAAATCCGGCGTACGATGTCCCATATACCGTGTCGGAGATGCATGGATTGGTATAAACATCTGTGAAGACATCTGGTATCCGGAAGGCCCGGCACGAATTCAGTCCCTTGCAGGTGCTGAACTGATTATCAACATCAATGCATCCCCTTATCATATCGGCAAGGGAAAACTCAGGGAAAAGATGCTCTCAGAAAGAGCGCTCGAAAACAGAGTAAGTCTGGCCTATCTCAATACCGTCGGCGGACAGGATGAACTCGTATTTGACGGTCAGAGTCTGATTCTCGACAAGAACGGCAGCGTCATCACCCGGGGTAAGCAGTTTGAGGAAGACCTGCTTGTTGCCGACCTCAACCTTGAGGGCACAATGACGAAGCTGCGCCATGCTCCCCGGCAAAGACAGGAAGTGATGAAACTCGCGACCGGGACCGTCGAAAAAATCATTGTCTCAGAGGGAAAATTGTCTCACAAGGAAAAAAGCACGCTGCCTCCCAAACCGGATTATGGTCCATTAGAGACCATGGAAGAGGTGTATACTGCACTCATTCTTGGAACCACTGACTACGTCAATAAAAACGGATTCAAAGGAGTTGTCATAGGTCTGAGCGGGGGCATAGATTCGTCGCTTGTTGCATCAATTGCTGTTGATGCCCTGACCGCGCAGAATGTCAATGGATTATTTATGCCCTCCCCATACACATCCAAAGAGAGCAGGGAGGATGCCTGTGCCCTTGCAGACAATCTCGGAATAAGGGTAAGAGAGGTTCCTATTGACACCATCATGAAGAGTTATCGGGTCGCATTGAGAAAATATTTTAGCGGCAGACCATCTGACGTGACCGAGGAAAACCTCCAGGCAAGAATACGCGGGAATATCCTGATGGCTTTCTCGAATAAATTCGGATGGCTTGTTCTGACAACAGGTAACAAATCCGAAATGAGTGTTGGCTATGCCACCCTCTACGGTGATATGGCTGGTGGATTCGCCGTCATCAAGGATGTACCGAAAACCATGGTTTACGAGCTCTGCAGATGGAAGAATGATCATGCAGGTCGGATTATCATACCAGAAAGAATGTTCACCAAGGAACCGACCGCGGAACTCAGGTCGGGGCAAAAAGACACGGATACGCTTCCGCCATATTCTGTTCTTGACCCGATACTCAAAGCCTACGTCGAAGAAGACAAAACGTTTGAAGAAATATTGTCCTTCGGGTATAACGTTGAAGGGACGCAGAATGTTATCCGGATGACCGATTCGAGCGAGTACAAAAGGCGTCAGTCGCCTCCCGGAATCAAAATTACGCAAAAAGCATTCGGACGGGACAGACGCTTTCCGATTACAAACAGATACCGGGGTTACTGAATGACTATTTTTTGCATAGGATCAGATAACCGTAATAATGCAACTAAGTAATGCAGATGTTGCGAAAAAATTTAACTTCCGATACATTAGTGTCCCTTTCATGAATTGGTATCAGATCATTTTTTCCAGGAGAACACAATAGATAATGGAGTAATTCATCGGGTTACATAAATTTTTGAACAATGTCTGCATTATTTGGGGTGAGGTGCCAATGAAAAATAAATTTCTTCAGGTTTTCATAACAATTTTTGCTGCAGTCTTTCTCTCAAGCTTCGCGTTTGCTGTTGAGAATAAAAGTATCCAAATCCAGAAGCAACCTGAAATTCAGCAGGTAAAACCAAAAAAACCGGTTAAGATCAAACTGAAACGTTCCGCGGAAGATAAATATACATGGGAACTTTCGGGCGACAATGTTGATGAAATTGTGAAAGCCGACAAACGGCTGAAAAAGCTCCTGGGTATCGAGTGACGGGTATACTCTATACTGTGTCGACACCGGTGGGGAATCTTGAAGATATTACCCTGAGGGCTTTGCGGATCCTGAGAGAAGTCGATATCGTTGCAGCAGAGGATACCCGCCATTCGATAAAACTGCTCAATCACCATGGCATCAAAAAAACCATGATCAGCTACTGGCGGGGCAAAGAGCAGGTCAGGACGGATGAAATCATACGAAGGCTGCATGCAGGCCAATCCATCGCCCTCATCTCTGATGCCGGCACCCCCGGCATATCAGACCCCGGCTCTGTTCTCATTAAAAGAGCGATTGAGGAGAATATTCAGATTGTCCCAGTCCCGGGACCATCTGCCTTTGTCGCTGCCCTGTCTGTATCAGGACTGGCGACCGACCAATTCACCTTCATAGGATTCTTGCCATCCAGAAAGGTTCAGCGTCAAAAAGTCCTCAGGGAGTTATATCTTGAGCAGAGAACGCTCATCTTTTACGAGGCACCTCACAGGATTGTTGAAACCCTCCTTGACATGTCATACATTTTGGGGGAGAGAAAATCCGCCCTTGTGAAGGAAATCACTAAAATCCATGAGGAGGTGATGCGTGGGAGTATTGCGGAAATTATCAGTGAGGTACAGGACACAGTTATAGCAGGTGAGTATGTAATTCTTGTCGAAGGATTTGCAGGATCGGACAAAACTGTCGATGAAGATGTTCTCCCGGAACTGTACAGGTTAATGAAAAAGGGCCTTGGGAGGAAAGAGGCTGTCAAGAGAATTGCTGAAACATATGGATTAAGCAAAAAGGCCCTCTATAAGAAAAGTCTGAATGAAACTCCTTGACTTTTCGCCGTTCAGAACAATAAAATTTTCCAATCTTACTAACGAGGTGAATTGTGTCATTTAGGCTGCTGCTTGCAGATGATAGCATAACCATACAAAAGGTTGTTGAACTTATTCTCGCCGAAGAGGACTGTGAAATAAGATCCACACATAATGGCAAAGAGGCGCTTGCCCTTCTCCCGTCTTTCGATCCGGATATCGTGCTTGCTGATACAGAGATGCCTGCCATGAACGGGTATGAACTGTGTGAACAGATAAAGCAGGAACCTTCAACAAGCGCTATTCCCGTGATTCTTCTTACCGGTGCTTTTGAACCGCTTGATGAGAATCGTGCACAACAGGTGAAAGCCGATGATTATCTGATAAAACCCTTTGAAGCACAGGAGCTCATAAACAAGATCAATTCGGCATTGGCAGCGAAAGCAGCTCCTGCTGGGACGGAAACTTTTTCTGAAGGAAAATCTCTGCCCCTGACTGAAGGGCCTGGAGAGGAAGACCTCTGGACCGCCGAAGAGACCAGCCAGACAGCAGCGGTATCCGCTGCGACAATGGAAGACGAAGCAGCAGGAGCAACTACTGAAGAGCTCATCGGAATAGCACAAGAAGCTGAAGCAGATGCCGAAACTTTGAAAGAAGTGACAACTGAGGAAATGCTTCCTGTGGAAAAGAAACCTGATCTTCCTGAGGTTGAACTCCTGACAAAGGATGAAATACAAGCATTATTCGAAAAAACAATACAGGACAAAATATCGTCACTTATATCTTCGGCTGAGCTGAAAGAAGCCTTGATCACCTCCATGACTCCTTTCATGAAAGATTCCGTCGATAAGATCCTTTGGGACATCACTCCTGACCTTATTGAGAGAATGCTGAAAGAGATCCTGAAAGGTTCGATTGAATCGTTGACAACAGAGGTCGAAAAGGTTATCTGGGAAACAGTGCCTGAACTCGCTGAGACAATGATCTCTCACGAAATAGAGAGGATTAGATCAGAATTTTAGACAAGGGTTTTAATCCGGCAGGCGTCGAAGAGAAGTGGTATGAGCACTGGGTCTCAAAAGGATATTTCAAACCGGATCCGGACTCCAAGGGTACCCCCTATTCCCTGGTTATTCCGCCTCCGAATGTCACCGGTTCGCTGCACATGGGTCATGCCCTCAATTCTGTCCTGCAGGACATCCTTTCCCGCTGGAAGCGCATGTCCGGCTACAGAGTCCTGTGGCTCCCTGGAATGGACCATGCCGGAATCGCCACACAAAATGTTGTAGAAAAAAAGCTTGCAGCGCAAGGCCTTGACCGGCATCAGCTTGGCCGTGAAGCCTTTATTGAGCAGGTATGGAAATGGAAAGCTGAATCAGGCGGGAACATACTGCACCAACTGAAGAGGCTTGGGGCTTCGTGTGACTGGTCAAGAGAACGGTTCACGCTCGATGAGGGTCTTTCAAAAGCCGTGAAAGAAGTATTTGTCAGGCTGTACGAGCAAGGTCTGATATACCGTGATAAGCGACTCATCAACTGGTGTCCGCGCTGCCATACAGCCCTTTCCGACCTCGAGGTGGAACATGAGGAGCTCGAAGGGAAACTGACGTATATTCAATACCCCCTTTCAGACGAGAGCGGGCGACACATAACCGTTGCCACGACAAGACCGGAGACAATGCTCGGGGATACTGCTGTGGCAGTCAATCCGTCAGATGACAGATACACGGGTATGATCGGTAAAACTCTCATTCTGCCCCTCACGAACAGGCGAATCCCGGTTATTTCCGACTCTGCGGTCGATCCCGCGTTTGGCACAGGCGCGGTAAAAGTGACCCCTGCACATGATTTTAATGATGAAGCGATCGCAAGACGCCAGACCCCCCCTCTTCAATTTATATCAGTGATTGGAGACGATGGTCGCATGACGGCAGATGCGGGCAAGAGGTACGCCGGGGTGGACAGATACGAATGCAGAAAACTCGTCGCGAATGATCTCAGGCAACTGCACCTGATTGAAAAAGAGGTGTCGCATCGATATGCTGTCGGTCACTGTTACCGCTGCAAGACAATTACCGAACCCCTTTCAACACCTCAGTGGTATGTCAATGTTCAATCCATGGCACAGGATGCAATCAAGGCAGTGAGGGGAAAAAGAATACGGATCATTCCGGACATGTGGGAAAATACTTATTTTGCATGGATGGAAGATATCAAGGACTGGTGCATTTCCCGCCAGATATGGTGGGGGCACAGAATGCCTGTCTGGTATTGCGGGGAAAAGCTGAATGACCGTTGCAAAGACCTGAACGGGGTCATCGTATCGCGGGTTGAGCCGCGGACGTGTCCCCATTGCGGGTCAGACGCATTGACCCAGGATGAGGATGTTCTTGATACATGGTTTTCTTCCGCGCTCTGGCCTTTTTCCACATTCGGGTGGCCTGATCAGACTGATGATCTGAAAACGTTCTATCCGACAAGTGTCCTGGTAACCGCCTTTGACATCATTTTTTTCTGGGTCGCACGCATGATTATGATGGGAATAACGTTCATGCATGATGTGCCTTTCAGGGACGTTTACATTCACGCTATTGTAAGGGATATCAAAGGACAGAAGATGTCAAAATCAAAAGGCAACGTTGTTGACCCACTGATCATGATGGACAGGTACGGCACAGATGCCTTCAGGTTTTCATTGGCGGCTTTTGCTGCTCAGGGGAGAGACATAAGATTTTCCGAGGACAGAGTCGAGGGCTACCGCCATTTCGTAAACAAGCTCTGGAATGCTTCACGGTTTATCATGATGAATACCCAGCAAGTTAAGTTTTCTGAAACGCTGAGGAATGACGCACCATCCCTTTCACTTCCCGGCAGATGGATAGTGAGCAGGCTTGCTGCAACCGCTGAAAGCATGAACGCAGCTCTTCCGGAATACAGGTTTAACGACGCAGCAAGCAGTATCTATCAGTTTATCTGGCATGAATTCTGTGACTGGTATATTGAGATGACGAAAATTGAACTCCCTGATGAACAGTTTGGACAGGAGACCAGAAGGTGTCTTCTCAAGGTTCTCGATACATCCCTGAGACTGCTCCATCCTTTCATGCCTTTTGTTACTGAAGAAATCTGGCAGAAAATCAAGGGATGCGAATTTCAGGCAATCCCCGACGATTCAGAAACGCAGGAAAGCATCATGATTTCTGCATATCCGAAGTCCCTGCCGCGAGATCATCAGGCTGAAGAAGAAATGTCATACATCAGCGACGCAGTTATGGGAATCAGGACTATCAGGGGAGAGCTGAATATCTCACCGTCTCTCAACCTGTCTGCATTGATCAAGACCTCTTCCCGTGCAGCAGAAAAGGTATTGCGGGACAACATCCACTACATCAAGACCCTGGCAAAAGCAGATAGAATAGCGGTGGGAGCGGACATCAGGAAACCGGACGGCGCTGCAACAGCCATCAAGGGTTCCTTCGAGGTTTATGTCAATCTGCAGGGTGTATTGAATATTGCATCTGAAATCGATAGACTTAAGAGGGAAAAAGCCAAAGTTGATACAACCCTTGTCGCGCTGAACAGGAAACTCTTTAATGAAGATTTTCTTCAGAAGGCGCCAAAAGACATTATTGAGAAAGAAAAGGCAAAACACGAAGAATTGATGAGGATTAGAGATAAGATTACAGACAGCATAAAAATGCTCAAAGAAGCGGAGGTAAAATGATGCAGAAAGAAGGAATGGAACTTGAGAAAAGTGATATAGAATTCATCGAAGGCGAATTTGTCACCATGAAACAGTGCACGGTACGGTCTGTCGAAGGCGGCCATATTGAACTTCAGCAGGTTGGAGCTTTCAGTATAGATGGCGAAAGAATAGAAGTAACCCAGGGAGCCTCGGGCATCCTCAAGGGAACCGATGTGAGTCTTAACCAGAGCATAACCGCTGTGACTGCGGCCGACAATGTATCGGTAAATTTTTCCCTCTCCCCCGTCACCATCTCCCGTGAACAGACAACCGTAAACCGTTCAGCTGTCGGCGTGATGGCCGCACGTGAAATAAAATCCGACAACACATCTGCTTTCCTCGTTGTTGCAAACAAAGTTGAAGGCAATATCACAACGCTTTTGGACTGGCGCGCTTCACTTGCCCTGGGTGCAATCTTCGGAGGGTTGTGGGGCCTTTTCTCCGTAGTATTTAAACGGAAATGATCTCATCTGACCTTCCTTCGGGTGTTGTTGAAACCATACGCCGCGCACTCGAAGAGGATATCGGTTCAGGAGACATTACAACCTCACTCCTGATACCAGAAGAGGACGAGTTCACAGCACGCTTCGTTGCAAAAGATGCCTTCATCCTTGCAGGCCTTCCGTTCGCACAGGAGGTTTTTCACCTCCTTCATCCCTCCATGAAATGGACAGCATTTTCCACTGACGGCGACAAGATCAGAAAAGGCGATGTGCTCGCTGAACTTTCAGGGAAAACCCGTATCATTCTTACGGGTGAGCGGGTAAGCCTCAATATCCTTCAGAGACTCTCCGGAATAGCGACTCTCACGAGCAGGTATGTGGAGAGAATTCGCGGACTGAAGGCGCGAATAGTAGACACGAGGAAAACAGTTCCCTGCATGCGTTTCATGGAAAAGTATGCTGTGAGAAAAGGTGGCGGCCATAACCACAGGTTCGGGCTTTTTGACGGAATCCTCATCAAAAATAATCATATAAAAGCCGTGGGCAGTGTATCAGAAGCTGTCAACCTTGCAAAGGCATCTCATCATCTCGCAAAAATTGAAGTCGAGGTGGAGAGCCTTCCGGATCTTGAACTGGCTGTCAGGGCCGGAGCAGATATCGTCATGCTCGATAATATGTCTGTCAGTGATATGAAAGAGGCCGTGCAGATTGTACAGGGGAAGGTATTGCTCGAGGCATCAGGCGGTATCAATCTTGACAATGTACGGGAGATTGCGGATACGGGTGTTGATATTATTTCTGTTGGGGCCCTGACTCATTCTGCCACAGCAGTTGACATAAGCTTGCAATTAGTCGGATAATCTGCTATATTTTAAATAATTTTGATACGTTGATAACATTTTCTTATTAAGGAGAACAGGACATGACGCTAAAGCAAATAAAGGAAATCGCCAAGCAGAAGAACATAAAAGTCGGCAATATGAAAAAAGAGAACATTATCAGGGCAATACAGAGAGCGGAAGGAAACTTTGTTTGTTTTGGAACCGCCGCCGCAGGCATATGCGATCAGATGACCTGTTCGTGGAGAGACGATTGCCTCGTATAACAAACCCTGTGGTTTTTCTGCTCATGACCCGGTTACCGCAGATATGCTCTCTTTCATTACTTTCATCATCTGCGCAAGATTCTGTTCGCTGATGGCCAACGGTGGCATAAGAACGATGACATTCCCGAGGGGCCGGACGAATACTCCCTGTTCTCTCGTGCGATCTGCAACCCGCCATCCCATCTTTTCTTCCCAATCATAGGGTCTCTTCGACTCTTTATCCAGCACAAGTTCTATGCCCGCCATGAACCCGGCATTCCTGACGTCTCCCACGTGAGCCAACTGCGCTATCTCCTGAAGCCATATTTCAAGGACAGCTATTTTCCCCTGGAGATTTTCAAGCACACGCTCTCTTTCAAACAGGCCGAGGCATGCCAATGCAGCAGCACATACGAGGGGGTTTCCTGTATATGAATGGCCATGAAAGAATGTCTTCAAATCCCTGAACTCTCCGAGGAAGGCGTCGTAGAGTTCATCGGTTGCAAGCGTAACCGCAAGAGGCATATAACCTCCTGTAATGCCTTTCGACAAACAGAGGATATCAGGGATGACATCTTCATGCTCACAGGCAAACATCTTGCCTGTCCTTCCAAATCCGGTTGCAACTTCGTCAGCAATCATCAGTATATTGTATTTGCTGCACAAGTCTCTCACGCCTTTCAGGTATCCAGAAGGGGATGTAATCATTCCGCCGGCAGCCTGAATCATGGGTTCGATAATCAGTCCTGCTATTTCCCCTGAATGGTCATAGAGAATCCTGTCCATCTCGCCGAGGCATGTAAACGCGCAACGGGGATACGTTTTGCCGAGTTCACACCTGTAACAATAGGGCGACGGGGCTTTGTAGGTCCTGAACAGTAATGGTTCGAATGTCTTGTGGAATATGTCAATGCCCCCGACACTGACTGCACCGAGTGTATCGCCGTGATAAGCATTCCTGAGGGAAATGAATGCATTTCTTCCATCAATACCTTTGTGCTTCCAGTACTGAAAAGCCATTTTTAAGGCAACTTCGACTGCGGTCGATCCATTATCGGAATAGAAGACCTTACTTAAACCTGCCTTTTCAACCCCCCCTTTATCCCCCTTTTCAGAAGGGGGGATGGAGGGTTTACCGGAATTGATCTCTCCCTGTCCTCTTCCTTGATCATCGTGAGGAAAGATGGAAAGTTGTTCTTGAACTATTCCAATAAGCTTTTCTGCAAGCCTTATTGCCGGCACATTGCTTAACCCCAGTAAGGTGCTGTGAGCAATATTGCCAAGCTGTTCCCTGATTGCATCATCGATCTCTTTTTTTCTGTGCCCGAAAATATTAACCCATAGTGATGAGACACCATCAAGATACCACCGGCCGTATATGTCCTTTATGAAACAGTCCCTTCCCTCTGCAATGACAATTGGCGTTTCCTTTTCCCATTCACTCATTTGGGTGAAAGGATGCCATATATATTTTCTGTCAAGCTCTTCAAGGTTCTTATTATCTTCAGTAATGCTCATATCACACTTCCGTCATGTTCTATAGCCAAATCGTCATGATTCTGTCAAGACCTGCATAATCTTTTTTCAACGAGGTATCCCTGAATCCTGCGTGTATTGCCGTTTCCTTTACTGCTTCTGCCTGATCAATGCCGATTTCGAACATAAGAAACCCCTCCATTTTCAGGTAATGCTTCGCTTCAGAGATTATTCTTCTGTAGTAAGCAAGCCCGTCTTCACCTCCATTCAGGGCTTCTGGAGGCTCCCAATCCCTTATTTCGGGTTGCAAAGTTATTATATCGCCTTCTTTAATATACGGAGGGTTCGAGACAATAAGATCAAAGGTAAAATGTGAAATGCGAGATGTGAGTTTTTCTGTCAACGGCTCAAACAACGAACCCTTCAGAAATGTAACGTTATTAATACCATTATTTGTTGCATTTTCCATAGCATACTGAATGGCTGTCACTGATGTGTCGCTGCCGTATATTTCTGCATCAGGGAATTCTTTTGCAAGTGCAAGAGCGATGCAGCCGCTACCTGTACAGAGATCCAAAATTCTTAACAATGATAAAGAGCCATCAGTTCCGGTAATCCCCCCCTCCCCTTCTTTTCTGCACTCAGGCGGATTCGCTTCGGCGAAAGTAAAGGCGCGGAAGAGGGGATTTGATATCTTACTTTTAAGTATCTCAATAGCTTCTTCAACGAGCACCTCGGTCTCCGGTCTTGGGATAAGCACGCCCGGTCCTACACGCAGTTTCAGCCCATGGAATTCTGTGTAACCAAGGATGTACTGTAGTGGCTCCCTTTTTGCTCTCCTCCGGAGAAGCTTTTCGATGAGAGCCATGGTATCTTCCGGGATCTGTGGATTATCCTTATAGAGAATGATACGATTTATGTCAAGGCAATGCGCTACGAGCAGTTCAGCGTCTTTCAGCGGACTATCAATTCCATACCTTTTAAGGAATTCACCGGCAGTCCGAACTTTTTCGAGAGCTTTCATACATATCAGATAGAAATTTTGGTGATAACTCCATGCAACTTCTTCGGCGGTATCTTATAGAACTGAATGAATGTTGGGGTTACCCTCTTTATGAGAGCAAAGATTTTCCAAATAAGGTTTTTTGCAGCAATGTCCTCAAGTCCGTAAAAGACGGCCCGTTCCTCTATGCCGGCCTCACGCAAGAGATCTTCCACGTCGATCACTTCCATATACCCAGCCTGAATCTCAAATACCTTAAGTCCTTTTGCAAGATCATCTTTGAAAAAACCGATAACGCCGAATGGATCATCCCTCTTGATTATTGATACGAAGATATTCGTCTCGTATACGACACCATGAAAAAACATGGTCTGCGTTACATAGAAGGGAATATCCTTCACATCTTTGATAAGAAAAAGCGATGTTCCTTTAATCCGGGTGCCTGTTTCATATACCCTCGTGAATTTGTGGAGAAAGTCTTCAAGCGGCACAAAATCCATCATACGGTAAAGTCTCTTCTGCCCCTGCGTATAGAGGATGATCATGAAAAAAGGTATCATGGACAGGACCAGAGACCAGTATCCTCCGTGAGGGATCTTGTAGAAGTTTGCTCCCAGATATACCGCATCAACAAGAGTGACGATAAGAGCAACCACTGCAAGGGTTTTCTTTTTCAACAGGTAAAAAATCCATGTCATAAGAATTCCCGTAAGCGTCATTGTCCCGGTAACTGCAAGGCCGTAGGCTGCAGCGAGACGGCTGGATTCTCCGAATTCCACCATGATGAAAAGAACGGCAAAG
>JAGSYM010000131.1 GCA_018262395.1 Nitrospirota bacterium
TATCGCAGTTTTGATATCCTCCTCCCTCAATCCGGACACTAATGCCATCAGATACAAAACACCTGTATCCGGCTTCTCTTCCAGGAAGAGGAGATTAAACCACGAGAGCGTTTCATGCATTGATCCGAGAGTTGCTTCAAGTTCTTCAGTAAAGACAAGATTCGGGTGGATAACTTTCAGGAGGCCGAATTCTGAAACTCGCTTGAGTGTCCTTATCGGATCAGTTTCTTTGAAAGACAGAAGCAATTCTTCATAGAGCCTCGGCCCGGAAAGTTTGTCGAACAAATTCATTTCTATGGTCGACTTGATCAGGTTTTCCGTATGTTTGCTGATTTTGAATCCGAAGCGCTCTGAAAATCTGACCGCCCGGAATGCCCGTGTGGGGTCTTCGACGAAACTAAGATTATGAAGCACCCGGATCGCCTTTTCTCTGAGATCCCTCTGCCCGCCAAAAAAATCGGTCAGGATGCCAAAATCCCGTGGGTTTAATTTGACCGCCAGGGTATTGATCGTGAAATCCCTTCGGTATAAATCCTTCTTAATGGATGACGTCTCAACCTTCGGGAGTGCCGCAGGAGACTCATAGTATTCTGTTCGCGCCGTAGCCACATCAAGCTTGAATGTGTCAGGAAAAATCTGAGCAGTACCGAACTTCTGATGTGTCCTTACTTTCGCATGGAGTTTTTCCCCGATCGTCCGTGCGAAGAGAATCCCATCACCCTCGATAACGATATCGAGATCAAGATTCTCCTCCCCTCGCAGGAGGTCTCTCACAGATCCCCCGACGAGATATGCCTGGAAACCCAAAGATTCAGCCACCTCACCAGATATTTTAAGGAGGGTGAAGATCTCTGCAGGAAACTTCTCCTTCAGCCATGAGGAGAGGTTTCTTCCCATGGTCAGCCGTTCTTTGGTAACCGTTTCCTCTATCTTCCTTCGCCTGAGGAATTCCTCATAGAGCGTCCGCAGGAGGTCCGTCCTCGTTATGGCGCCAATAATTCTCTCATTTTCAACAACAGGCATAAACCGCTGGTTTTGTTCTATCATTAGTGTTTCGATCTCACGTATGGGGGTGAGCGGTCCCACGGTTATCGCGTCGATTGTTGCAAAGTCCGCAGATTTGCTCTTCCCAAAGCCGAGAAACAAAGCTTTTTCGACGATCTCGCGCGATATAAGTCCGGCAAATAAATCGTCCTTCAAGATAGGGAGTACATTTACGCCGTACCTCGTCATCATTTCCTCTGCTTCCTTGATCGAAACATCCCACTGAACGCTGATGACAGGACGGGTCATGATATCCGATGCAACTTTTCCCGGCTTTATATTTATTCTGATGAGTTCCAGCAAACGTTCCTCGACTATTTCAAGAGCCTCTCCCTTGATGGTTGCAGATGCCGCAGTACGGTGCCCTCCTCCCCCGAATTCTCTCATGACCCCGGAGACATCAAACTCGGGAACCTTACTCCGGGCAACAAGTAATATTTTCCCTTCCATGCTCAGGAGGACAACCACCGCATCAATATCTTCCATGTCCATCATCCTGTGGGCAAGGTGGGCCGCATCACCGAAATACTGTTCCCGGGCTGCCTTCGCAACCTTTATCCGAATGCCGCCGACAACCATCTCCTGAGATGACTGGATAAGCTCATTGAGCAGATCAAATTCCTCCATACTCAGTTCCATTTTGATGAAGCTTGAAACAATATTCAGGTTTGCCCCTCGTTTGAGAAGATATGCAACAGCGAGAAGATCTCTCTCCGTGGTTGAGGGGAAAAGAAGGCACCCTGTTTCTTCATAAATCCCGAGGGTGAGAATCGTTGCCTCCATCGGCGATGGATGGAGTTTTCTGTTTTTCAGTATCTCGGTAAAGATCGTTGCGGTTGCCCCGACCGGTTCAATTTTTTCCAACTCGCCACGTATGTCCCCTTCATGAAACGGGTGGTGATCATAGATATGAATTCTGATATTCTTGCCCGTCAGCAGTTCCGCAATAGGACCGATTCTGGCCGGTATTTTGGTATCAACAATAATCAACCGCGTGACCTGCGCGAAGTCAATTTCTTTTATGCGTTTAACGTCCACCGGCTGGAATGCTTCAATGAAGTCCCTGAGTTTCTTCTCCTGAGAACCAGGAAAGACTACCGTTGCATCCGGATATAATTTTTTCGCAGCGACCATTGATGCAAGGGAATCAAAATCAGCGTTTACATGGGAGGTGATAATATCCACAATCTATTCTACCAGATACGAACGAAGGGTGAATGCCTACAGAGAGGCATGCGAGACGATCAGGTCTCGTCCCTTTTCCTTGGCCTGATACAGGGCATTGTCTGCAGAGTTAATGAGGTCATCAGGATTCTTGATCTCCTTATCAGGGAATGCGGATATCCCGAAACTCACGGTAATTCCCTGGCCTTCCCTGAGCTGTCTGAACCGGATTTCCCTCACCACTTTCTGGAGTCTCCGTGCCTCAATAAGAGCCCCTTTCAGAGATGTCTGAGGAAGGAGCACGATAAATTCTTCCCCGCCATACCGTGCCAAAAGATCTGACTTCCTTGTATACCGCTTGACGACCTGGGCAAACTCTCTGAGGATGAAATCTCCAATCCGGTGTCCATAGGAATCGTTGATCTTTTTGAAATGATCGATGTCGAGCATAATACAACTTAATGGCAGTTGATACCGTTCCGCCCTGCTGAATTCCTCTTCAAGGCGGGAGTAAAAGTACCGGATATTATAGATTCCGGTAAGATAATCCGTTATAGCAAGTTTCTCAAGCTTTGCCTTTTCCCGATATAGTTTTTGAAACAGGAATGCATTATAGAGGGCATGTGACGATGCATTCGCAAGCGCAACACAAAGTTGTATTTCCCTTTTCGTAAAAGCATGATGAGCCCTTGAAGTCCTCAGTAACATGGTCCCGATAACCTCTTCACGAAAGAATATCGGGATAACAATGATAGACCGGATGCCGAGCGGCGCGATAATCTCCTTCACCTCTTTCATAAGCGGATCCTTCTGGGCATCCTTAATGATAACAGGCTTTCTCCTGGACAACGCATTTCTGATTTCGGGGTATTTCTTCAGATCTAACCGGATATTGGTAAGCGAAGGGTCCTCGAACGTTGAGAGAACCTGCGCATACCGCTCATCTTCCGCATTAATGCTGATCATGGAGCACCTCGTTACTTTAAGTATCTCGGAAATTTTCTTCACAATAAGATAGAGCACTTCTTTCGGATTCAGTGTCGACGAGGCAAGATTGGTAAGCTCCAGAAGGGCTTCCAAATCTTTTCTATCCCTGTACAGGCTTTCGATCAGACTGCTTTTGTCTATGAGTGTTTTCAGCTTATGGTCAAGCTCTTCCTTGAAAAACGGCCTGATAAGGTAACACTCAACATCCGATTTAATGGCAGAATGTATACCTTTTGTTTCATCCTTCGAGATAATGGCTATGATCGGGCAGGGAATTTCTGAAGGTTGTAATTCACCGAGACCATCCGGACTGCTGACAATCAGGACGTCAGGCTTTTTCAGAACAATCTCTTTCTCTAAGGATTGCCCGCTTTTTTTGACAAAGTGGACTGAATAATGCTTCCTCTCTTCAAAAAAAGATTTGAGGAATTTGACGACATCCCTGTCTTTTTCATATACGAGTATTGTTCTTTCCATTGTTCAAACTATAACAAAATTCATGGCAAATGTCGAAAAATGTTTCATCGGACATGTGGAATTTTGTAGCCGCAGCCTTCAGCCTGCGTTGGTTGGCGCAGCCTAAAGGCTGCGGCTACCACCAGCAACTGAACGTTTACTTCACCCGATGACACGATGCCGCATCATTTTCTCAATGCCTTAAGAAGTGTATGGTAATCCATGGAATTCAGAACATCCTTTTTTTCAAGCCAAGCCCTCCGCGCAATGGCAACCCCGTATTCCATATAATCAAACTGTTTTGTAATATGCGTGTCCGTGCTGATGACAAGCCGTACCCCCATATCCTTAGCCATCTTTGCATACGCATCATTCAGGTCAAGCCTGAGGGGATACGCGTTAATCTCTATCGCTGTCCCTGTTTCTTTCGCAACCCTGAGAACCTCATGCATATCCACATCATACGGATCCCTTTCCCCGATCAATCTGCCGGTGGGATGCGCAATGACCGAAACGCAGGGATTTCTCATCGCAGCAGTAAGCCTCTGGGTAATCTGCTCCCTCTTCTGCCTGAAGCCTGAGTGAATGGAGGCCACGACAATATCCATCTGCCTGAGGACTTCATCCGTAAAATCCATACGCCCGTCGCTCCGTATGTCGACCTCAACTCCAGCGAGCAGCCTGAAGCCCTTCAACCTCTTGTTGAGTGCTGCTATTTCCGCCTTCTCCTCAAGAAGCCGCTCCTCGCTCAGGCCTCGTGCAATCCCGAGCCCCTTGGAATGATCTGTTATCGCGATATATTCATATCCCCGTTTTTTTGCCTCCCTGATAAGTTCGTCAAAATCATGACTGCCGTCACTCCGTTTGGTATGGACATGAAGGTCACCCCTGATATCAGAGGAACCGATAAGATAAGGCAGCCGTCCTTCGATAGCTGCTTCTATCTCCCCTGAATCTTCGCGCAATTCAGGGGCGATGAAGGGGAGACCGAGCAGCCTGTACACATCTTCCTCTTTTTTGCCGCCAAGTTTTTTA